>DATEFR010000029.1:0-9201 GCA_035280545.1 Burkholderiaceae bacterium
TCGAGCAGTTCAACGAATCGGCGGAGACGGCGGTGCGCGCGATGGAGATCGCGCGGCGCAGCAACGACCCGCTGGCCATGACCTATGCCCACCAGGGCATGGCGATTGCATTCTTTCAGGGGCAGCATCGGGAGCAGACCAAGCAGCACTACGAACGGATGCGGGCGTACGCGCAGGCTGCACGGTCCAAGCTCCTCGAGGCCTTTGCGATCGGCGGGCTGTCGGCCATCGCCCTGCAAGTCGGCGACCCCGTCCTGGCGGAGCAGCTGGGTCGCGATGCCGTGACCAAGTACCGCGAAGTCGGCGCCCCATTCGCGATCGGCTTCGGCCTGTATGCGGTGGCGGACACGTTGCGGCTCCAGAAGCGCCACGTCGAGGCCATTGCCGCGCTGGATGAGGCGATCGAGGTCTACCGGCAGTATCCGAACCCCATCGGCCTGTGGTTCGCATTGAACGGCCGCAGCGCCGATCTGGAGGCCCTGGGCGACCTCGCACGTGCCGAGTCCGACGCCAATCGGGCCGACGCCATCGCGAAGGAGTTGAACGTTGCCATCTATACCAGCGGCAGCGCCAGGCGGCTCGCGTCGCTTGCCGCGGCCCGCAAGGACTACCAGCGCGCCTACGAGCTGACGGCCTCGGCCGTCGAGATGACCACGCGTGCCACCGGCGAGAAGGCGGCGGCCCGCATGGTCGAGCTGATCCAGCGCTACGAATCGGAGGGCAAGCAGCGCGAGATCGACGAGCTCACCCACCGCAACGAGCAGCAAGCCGCCGAGCTGCAGCAGCGCGAGCTGCGCCAGCGCTGGCTGTGGACGCTGCTGGGCACGGCGCTGCTGGTGCTGCTGGCCACCGCCGGACTCGTCGCGCGCCTGCGGCGCACGCAGCGCAAGCTGCACCTGCTCAACCGCGAGCTGCAGCGCTCGGACAACGAGATCCGCCAGCTCAACACCGGCCTGGAGCAGCGCGTGCAGGCGCGCACGGCCGAGCTGCGCCAGCAGGCCCGCTACCTGCGCACGCTGATCGACATGCTGCCGATGTGGGCCTGGTTCAAGGACACGCGCAGCCGCTACCTGGTCGTCAACGATGCGCATGCGCAGGCACGCGGCCACACGCCCGACGCGATGGAAGGCCACTCCGACCCCGAGCTGCTGCCCGACGAGCTCGCGCGCAAGCAGCTCGCCGACGATGCCGAGGTCATGCGCTCGCGCGGCCGCAAGATCGCCGAGGAGCGCATCGACGACGCGGGCCGGCCCGTCTGGATGGAAACCTACCGCGCGCCGGTGATCGACGAGGACGGCACGGTCCTCGGCACCGTGGGCGTGGCGCAGAACATCAGCGAGCGCAAGGCCACCGAGGCGGCCCGCGAGGCCGCGCTGGCCGAGGCGACCCGGCTCGCTCGCCAGCGCAGCGACTTCCTTGCGCAGATGAGCCACGAGCTGCGCACGCCGCTGAACGGCATCATCGGCTTCGCGCAGATCCTCCAAGGCGACCGGCAGCTCACCGAAGCGCAGGCCCGGGGCCTGAAGATCATCGACGAGAGCGGCCAGCACCTGCTGACCCTGATCAACGACATCCTCGACCTCGCGCGCATCGACGCCGCGAAGCTCGAGCTCTATCTCACCGATGTCGACCTGCCGGGACTCCTGCAAGCCGTGTGCGACATCGTTCGCATCAAGGCGGACGAGAAGCGCCTGACGTTCCGCTATCGGCCTTGCGCCGGCCTGCCCGCGACCGTGCGGGCCGACGACAAGCGCCTGCGGCAGGTGCTGCTCAATCTGCTGTCCAACGCCGTGAAGTTCACCGATGCCGGGACGGTCGGCCTGAGCGTGACCTGCGCGCCGCTGCCGCCCTCGACGACTGCACCGCAGACGCGGCTGCGCTTCGAGATCGAGGACGACGGCATCGGCATGAGCGAGACGCAGCTGCGGCAGCTCTTCCAGCCGTTCGAGCAGGTCGGCGAAGGCAAGCGGCGCGTGGGCGGCACGGGGCTGGGGCTGGCCATCAGCCAGCAGCTGATCGGCCTGATGGGCGGCGAGATCCACGTGCACAGCCAGCCTGGGGCGGGCAGCACGTTCTGGTTCGAGATCGACGTCGCGGCACCGGCGAGCGCGCCGGCGCGTGCGGCGCCGGGCCGCGAGATCGTCGTCGGCTACGAGGGGCGCCGGCGCCGGATTCTGGTGGTCGACGACACGGCGGCGAATCGGGCGATGCTGGTCGAAGCGCTGACGCAGCTCGACTTCGAGGTGGCGCAGGCGGCCGATGGCCAGGAGGCGCTGGAGGCCGCCGACCGGCTGGTGCCGGACCTGATCCTGATGGACCTGACGATGCCCGTGATGGACGGCCTCGAAGCCACGCAGCGGCTGCGGCTGCTGCCGGCGCATGCGTGCGTGCCCATCATCGCGACGTCGGCCAGCGCCGGCCCGGGCGTGACGACGCAGAGCCGCGCCGCCGGCGCCAACGCGTTCATCGGCAAGCCGATCAACCACGCGGAGCTTCTGCTGCTCATCGGCGAGTTGCTGGGGCTGTCCTGGATCCGCGAAGGGACCGGCGCCGGGCGCACGGCCGAAGGCGTGGCCGCCTAGGGCCTGTTCACGACTCAGGCCAGTTCGTTGGCCATGATCACGGCGCTGGCCCCTTCCGGCAAAACGGCGATGTTCGGCAGCGAGCCGCTGCTGCGCGGCACGATGGCCAGCGTCAGCACCATGGTGCTGCTGACCGTGAGGCCGGCGGTGTAGTCGAACAGCACCGCGCTCTGGTCGCCGCTGCTGGTGATGCGGATGCGGTAGGTTCCGCTGTCGAGGCTGACGAAGCTCGACAGCTCGGCATAGGCGCTGACGCTCAGCGTCGGGCTCAGTCCGCTCAGGCTGCTGGTGTTGGTGATGTAGACGTCGAGCGCACCCAGCGACGGCGAGCCCTGGAAGATGCGGACCTTGAAGCTGCCGCTGGACGCCGCGGCATTCGACTCGTCGAAATACTTGAAGGTCAGGCTGGTGGCCAGCGAACCGTAGGCCAGCACGGTCGTGCGGCTGTCGGTGGCGAAGTCGTGCGATGCCGTCAGCTTGGCGGTGGACGAGCCGGCCGGGTGCAGCGAGACCTGCAAGGTGCCGCTGTCCTGGCTGCCGTAGCCGGTGGCAGCGCCGCCGTTGGCCAGCCCCGAGTAGACCAGGTCGCTGTCGACCCAGAAGTCCGCGGTCGCATAGTCGACGGTGCCGTTGACGAAACGCAGCGTGGCCGTGTCCGTGCTGCTGCTGCCGCCGCATCCGCTCAGCGCGAGGCCGCTGCCCAGCCCCCAGACGCCGGCGATCGACGCGAGCACGGCGCGCCGCCGCGGCGACGCCGGCGCTGGGTCCTGTTGTCGTGACAGGGCGTGTAGTTCGAAAGGCGGTGTTCTCGTCATCCGCAAATGACCGTCAAGCGGCTGCGCAGCAATATTGCGGCTGCGCAAAGAAGCTTGTCGCCGCGCCGGGCGGCTTCATGTGCCGTTCATCTGCCGTTCATCGGCAGGCGCGACGCATGACGATAGAGTTCGGCATGTTTCGCCTGAGGCTGTCGCTTGCGTTTGCGGTTCTGGTGGCGCTCGTGTGCAGCCAGGCCGCCTGGGTGTACTGGGGTGCGAACCGGGTCGACGACTATGCGCGGCACAGCCGGCTGACCGGCGACATCCTGGCCGAGCTGCTCGACTTGTCGGCCAACAAGCAGCGCCTGCGCGTCTGGGCCTCGCAGCAGCTGATGGACTCCGGCGCGGCACCGGCCGTGCGCGATCGGCTGCTGGACCAGATGCATGCCGGCGCGGCGCGGCTCGCCGACATGTCGCGGCGCTACCTCGAATCGTGGCAGCAGGTCGCCGCGCGCGACGGGATCGCCGTTCCCGCCGAAGCGCAACAGCTGGTCGACATCAGCCAGCTGCTGGACGCGAACATCGTCGAGCTGCAGGCGCAGCTCGAACGCCTGCAACCGCTGGCGCGTGATGCGCAGTTCGCCGGCGTGTGGCAGCAGATCAACCAGGTGTTCGACAGGACCCACGGCCTGGATCTGCGCGAGCTCGTCAACGGTGCGATCGAACGCCAGCGCAAGGCGGTGCCGATCGCCCGCGAGGCCACTGAACGCGGGCTGGACCGGCTGCGCCGGCAGGCGATCCTGATGGCGGTGCTCACGTTCGTGACCGCGCTGGCCCTGGCGCCGTACCTGAGCTGGCGGGTCAAGCGCCCGCTGGACCGGCTGATGGCGGGCACGCGCGCGCTGCAGGCAGGCGACCTGGACCACCGCATCGTGCTCGGCCCGCGCGACGAGTTCCACCGCGTCGCGCAGCACTTCAACGCGATGGCGGCGGAGCTGCAGCAACACAGACGCGAAGCAGATGAAGCGCGCCGCCGGCTCGAAGACGCCGTGGCGGCGCGCACCCTCGAGTTGCAGACGGCGCACCAGACGCTGCAGCTGCTCGACCAGCGCCGGCGCCAGCTCTTCGCCGACCTGAGCCACGAGCTGCGCACGCCGGCCACCGCGATCCGCGGCGAGGCCGAGATCGCGCTGCGCGGCGGCGACAAGCCGGCGGCGGAGTACCGGCAGACGCTCGCGCGCATCGTCGGCGGCGTCAAGCAGCTCACCGGCGTCGTCAACGACCTGCTGCTGATCGCGCGTGCCGAAGCCGACCAGCTGGCGATCCGGCCGGCGTCGCTGGACCTTCCCGCGCTGCTGCGCGACGTGGCCGACCAGGCCCACGCACTGGCCGAGCTGCACGGCATGCGGCTGCACGTGGACGAGGCCTCGGTCGCCGGGCTGGCGGTGCAGGCCGATGCCGAACGCCTGCGGCAGGCCGTGATGATCGTGCTCGACAACGCGATCCGCTACTCGCGCCCCGGCGGCGATGTGCGGCTGGGCTGGGAACGGCTAGACGATAGCGCCCAGATCGTCGTGCGCGACCACGGCATCGGCATCCCCCCGCATGAACTGGCCGCGGTCTTCGAGCGCTTCGTGCGCGGGCAGCGCGCGCGCCAGCATCGCGCCGACGGCAGCGGGATCGGCCTGTCGATCGCGCAGGCCATCGTGCAGGCGCACCACGGCACCATCCACGTCGAGAGCGTGCCGGACCAGGGCACGGTGGTGCGCATCGTGCTGCCCTGCGAGGCCGCGGCGCATGCCGTCCCATCACTGCCGTGACATGAACAACGACAACAACAAGAACATCCTGGTCGTCGAAGACGACCCGCGCATCGCCGACTTTCTGGTGCGCGGCCTCAAGGCCGAAGGCTACGTGGTGCAGCTGGCCCGCACCGGACCCGAGGGCCTGGAAGCGGCGCGCGGCGGCGTAGCCGCGCTGCTGCTGCTCGACCTGATGCTGCCCGGACTGAACGGCCTGGACCTGTGCCAGACGCTGCGCGCCGAAGCGAATCACGTGCCGGTGCTGATGCTGACCGCGATGAGCAGCACCGAGGACAAGGTCAAGGGCCTGCGCCTGGGCGCGGACGACTACCTGACCAAGCCGTTCGACTTCGAGGAGCTGCTGGCGCGCATCGAGGCGCTGCTGCGCCGCGGCCGCGAGCAGCGCACGCGCGCCGCCACGCTGCAAGTGGCCGACCTGGTGCTGGATCGCGATCGCATGCAAGCGAGCCGCGCCGGCCAGCCCATCGCGCTGACCGCCAAGGAGCTGGCGCTGCTCGAGCTGCTGATGAGCGCGCCGGGCCGCGTCTACAGCCGCGAGCGCATCCTGGCCAACGTGTGGGGCACGTACGAGGACCCGCTGACCAACATCGTCGACGTCTATGTGCGCCGCTTGCGCACGAAGATCGACGAAGGCCACGCGGTGCCGCTGCTCAAGACGATGCGCGGGCTGGGCTACAAGCTCGACGACGGGGCGGCTTGACCCCGTTCATCTGGCGTTCATCGAAGCCTCATCGCCGCTTCATCGCCGCCGCCGGTTCGCGTTCACCTGCGCCTCGAAGAATGAGTCCTGCGTCGCGCAATTGCGATGCAGCGCCGGCGGACCCGGCGTTCAACTGACTCGGAAAGGACTCTTCGATGACACGGTCTCGTGCGATCGGCACTTTGGGCACCGCTGCGGCGGCTTTCGTTCTGGCAACACCCGCTCTCGCGCAGACGCAGGCGCAAACCGCCTGCGCGCCGGCGACCGAGCCGCAGATCGCCGCGCTGTTCGATCGCTGGAACGACTCGCTGCGCACGCTGGACCCGGACAAGGTCGTGGCCCACTACGCAGCCGACGGCGTGCTGCTGCCGACGGTATCGAACCAGCCGCGCACCAACCCGGCGGAGATCCGCGACTACTTCGTCAAGTTCCTGAAGAGCGGCCCGCAAGGCAAGATCGACCAGCGGATCATCAAGATCGGCTGCAACGTCGTGCAGGACGTCGGCACCTACACCTTCCGGTTCAAGGACGGCAAGTCGGTGCACGCGCGCTGCACCTACGTCTACGAGTGGACCGGCAATCAATGGCTGATCGCGCACCACCATTCGTCGGCGATGCCGGAGACGGGTGGCGGGAAGTAGGCTCAGGGGGCGGCCGACATCTGCGTCGGCACGCCGCCCGCCGGCCCGGGCGGTGGCCCGGGCGGCGCCGCGAAGTAGCGCTTGAATGCGAGGATCCGGCTTTCGATCAGGAACCAGCTCGCAGCGGCGAGCGCCCACGAGATCGCAAACGCAACGGCCCCGGCGAGCAGGAACACCGCGTCGTAGCCGAGCAGGTCCTGCAACAGGTGCAGCTTCCTGAGCGCCGGGTAGACCAGGCTGGCGACGGGCACGTGCACGAGGTACAGCGCATAGCTGTACGTGCCGCACAAGCTCATGAAACGCGAGCGCAGGAAGCGGCGCAGGCGTTGGCCGTCGCGGTCGCGCAACGCGAGCACGAGCAGCGCCGCGAACAGCGCGACGATCAGCGTGTAGCCGCAGGCCGCCATCGCGCGGCCCCAGAAGAACAGGTGGTGGTCGTGCAGCCGCACGCCCACCAGCCCGAGCAGCGCGACACCCGCCACCCAGGGCAGCGCGCGCATCACGCGCGCGGTCAGCTCGGGCGAACGCAGGCAGATCGACAGGCAGGCGCCCGTGGCGAGGCCGTCGAGATGGGTGAACGTCATGTTGTAGAGCACGCCGGTGCCGACGCCGAAGGCCGACAGCACCACGCGCAGCAGCAGCGAACAGCACAACAGCCCGAAGCTGACGCGCAGCAGCATGCGAGTCGACAGCGCGTAGACGACAAACGGCCAGATCACGTAGAACTGCTCCTCCACCGCCAGCGACCAGAAGTAGCCGCCGGCGGTCTGCGAGAACCCGCCTTCCTTCGCGAACAGCCAGTTCGCGGCGTAAAGCCAGAACCACGCCTGCTGGTCCTGCATGCCCTGCAGCCGGCCCGCCCAGACCTGCGGCAGCAGCAGCGGCGCGACGACCAGCAGCACGAGCAGGCTCAGGTAGTACAGCGGCCAGATCCGCAGGAAACGCCGCGCGAGAAAGTTCCTGAAGTAGTGCGGCTTCGAACGCGTGCCCGACAGGATGCCCGTGATCAGGAACCCCGAGAGCACGAAGAAAAGATCCACCCCCATCCAGCCGGCTTGCGCGAGCTGCAGGAAGAACCCGGGAGCCGGGCCGCGGAACGCGGCGTGCTCGAGCGAGAAGTGGTAGACGATCACCAGCAGGATCGCGAGGCCGCGCAGGCCGTCGAGCTGCGTGTAGTGATGGGCCGAGACGTCGACGGACTCGGCCGGCGCTGTAGCCACGCTCATGGGCTCAGGCGATGTTCAAGCGCTTGAAGATCGGCAGCAGCCCATCGCGCCAGCGCTTCTGGCCGGCCGGGGTCATGTGCAGCCTGTCCTCGGTGAAGTACTCCGCGTGCGGCGAGCCGTCGGGGTCGGCGAGCAACGCGTGCAGGTCCAGCACGAAGACGTTGCGGCGCTCGTCGGCCAGCGCGGCGATCCGCTGGTTCAGCGCGTTCAGCTCGGCCGGATCGACCGGCGACTTCGGGTCGGCGCGCGGCGGCAGCGTGCACAGCACGATGGGCACGCCCGGCACGGCACGTTCGGCCATCGCGAGCATGTCGACGATGTTGGCCAGCGTTTGCCGTATGTCCTGGCGCGCGGTCAGATCGTTCGTGCCGGTCAGCATCACGATCGCCTTCGGATGCAGGTCCAGCACGTCTTCCTGGAATCGGAACAGCAGGCCGCGCGAAGGCTCGCTGCCGATGCCGCGGTTCGCGACGCGCACGCCCGGCAGATCGTCGGCCAGCGCGGTCCAGCGGCCGACCAGCGAATCGCCCGCGAACACCACGCTGCCCTGGCGCTCCGCGCGCTTCGCCCAGGCCGCCTTGCGGTTCTCGTACATGTACGGGAACGCCCGGATGACGCCCTGGCCCGGCCAGGCCTTCGGGTCTTCCGGATAAGGTGTGGGCTCCGATGCGGCAGGCGCCGCAGCAGCGCTGAACAGGACGGCCAGCAGCAACGCGAGCGCATGCTTCATCGTCGACTCCCCGTGGCAAACGCGCCGCAGTCTAGGAGCCGTGCCGGCGCCGTCCATCCCGCAAACCACTCCCTAGAGTGCAGTGCCCCGACGATGGCGGTCGAATCGCCGTTGGACCTACGATCGCCGACGCCGGTCAACGGAGGAACGAATGAGCGAACCGCCGATCGAGAACCTTCGCAATGCCCGCCCGCCCGAGCGCGTCGCCGTCGTGGCGGTTCACGGCGTGGCCGACCAGGTGCTGGGCACGACGGCTCGGCAGGTGGCGGGACTGCTCGCCAACGGGCCCGGCCTCGAGGCGACCTATCAGACCCGGACCTGCGATTCGTTCATCACGCCGGTTCCGCTGATCCAGCCCATCAGCGACGAAAGCAGCCCCTCGGCGGCGTCGATCCGCAAGGCCGTGCACCAGTCGCTGCGCTCCGACTTCCAGCGGGCGGATTGGAAGGTCCCGGAGCCGTCGGAGGCGAAGGCGTCAGAGGCGAAGGCATCCGCGCCTGCCACCAAGTCCTCCAAGAAGGCGCCGATGGTTCCGGCCACCGACGGCAACCCGGACATCTCGGACCGCGGCGTCGCGTTCACCGACTACCTCCTCTTCAAGGCGATCGCGAAGACCGAGTCCGAGGCCTACGAGGCACCGCGGATCTGCATGACGCGACACGACGACGCGCGGCACCGGCAGGACGTGGACGTCTACGAGATGTACTGGGCCGACCTGTCCCGGCTCTCCAGCGCCCTGCCGCG
>DATEFR010000030.1:0-12450 GCA_035280545.1 Burkholderiaceae bacterium
TGCCGGCGCGAGCAGCCAGCCATGCCGGAACAGGCCGTTGATGCGCAGCAGGCCCGGCTCGTGATGCACGAGCGGGCGATGGTCGGGCAGGGCGGGGCGCAGGTTGGCTTCCATGTGCACGATGCGGGCCTCGGCCAGCTCGGGGATCACGCTGTGTGCCGCAGCCATCAACTCGACCGCGCTGCGCAGGCTGACCGGCGAACGGTCCTCGCTCTCGATCTCGCTCGCGCCGACGACGACGAGGTCTCCGGGTCGTGGCACCAGGTAGACGCGATGGCGTGCATGTAGCAGGCGCACCGGGCGGGCCAGCGGCACGCCGGGCGCATGCAGCCACACGACCTCGCCGCGCACGCCGCGCAGTTGTGGCAACGCCTCGCGGGCGCCGAGGCCGCGGGCGTCGATCGCGAGATCGCAGCCTTGCATCGCGCCGCCTTGCAGCACGAGCCGACCGGGCTCGACGCGGGCTATGGGCTGGCCCCACTGCCAGCGCACGGTCGGCGCCGCAGCGTGCAGCGCGACCAGGATCTCGCGCGGCAGCAGCTGGCCTTCACCGGGCAGGCGCCAGGCATGCAGCTGCGGTGCGAGTGCCGGCTCGAGTGCACGCAGCGCGTCGCGATCCAGCGGTTCGGGCGCGGCGATGTCGGGCATGCCCTGCAGTCGCGCCAGCACGCGCCGTGCCGCTCCCAGATCGCTGCCGTGCGCGACGAGCAGGCTCGCGTCGCGGCGCACGAGTCGCGTTGCGGCATGGTCGGCCAGCGCCTCGCCGATGGCTTGCCACAGCGCGAGAGAGCGCCAGCCCAACCGCGCGATCTCCGGCTCGGCCTGGTCGAGTTCGGCCAGCGGGCTCAGCATGCCGGCCGCGGTGAAGCCGGCCGCGTACGGCGCAGCCGATGGTGTCGTCTGACCGGTGGCCGGCGCTTGCGCACCGAGCGCCGGGTCGAACACCTCGACCTCGTGACCCTCGCGCGCCAGCCGCCACGCGAGCAGCCGGCCGACCACGCCGGCGCCGGCGATCCCGACCCTCATCGCGATCAACCTTGCGCGACCGGCGCGATCGGGATGTACAGCTCGCCGCCGCCCGCCTTGAACTCGGCCGACTTCTGCGCCATGCCCTGCGCCGCGAAGTCGCGCACGTCCTGCGTGATCTTCATCGAGCAGAACTTCGGGCCGCACATGCTGCAGAAGTGCGCCTCCTTCGAGGAGTCCTTGGGCAGCGTCTCGTCGTGGTAGTCGCGCGCGGTGTCGGGGTCCAGGCCGATGTTGAATTGGTCGTGCCAGCGGAACTCGAAGCGCGCCTTGCTCATCGCGTCGTCGCGCGCGCGGGCGCCCGGGTGGCCCTTCGCGACATCGGCCGCATGCGCGGCGATCTTGTAGGCGATGATGCCCTGCTTCACGTCGTCGCGGTCGGGCAGCCCCAGGTGCTCCTTGGGCGTCACGTAGCACAGCATCGCGGTGCCCATCCAGCCGATCATCGCGGCGCCGATCGCGCTGGCGATGTGGTCGTAGCCGGGCGCGATGTCGATCGTCAGCGGGCCCAGCGTGTAGAACGGCGCCTCGTGGCAGTGCTTGAGCTGCTCCGTCATGTTGGCCTGGATCATGTGCATGGGCACGTGGCCCGGGCCCTCGATCATGGTCTGCACGTCGTGCTTCCAGGCGATCTGCGTCAGCTCGCCCAGCGTGCGCAGCTCGGCGAACTGCGCCTCGTCGTTCGCGTCGGCGCCCGAGCCGGGGCGCAGGCCGTCGCCCAGCGAGAAGCTCACGTCGTACGCCTTCATGATCTCGCAGATCTCGTCGAAGTGCGTGTAGAGGAAGTTCTCCTGGTGATGCGTGATGCACCACTTCGCGAGGATGGAGCCGCCGCGCGAGACGATGCCGGTGCGGCGCTTCGCGGTCAGGTGGATGAACGGCAGCCGCACGCCGGCGTGGATGGTGAAGTAGTCCACGCCTTGCTCGGCCTGCTCGATCAGCGTGTCGCGGTAGATCGCCCAGGTCAGGTCCTCGGCGATGCCGCCGACCTTCTCGAGCGCCTGGTAGATCGGCACCGTGCCGATCGGCACCGGCGAGTTGCGCACGATCCAGTCGCGCGTCGTGTGGATGTTGCGGCCGGTGGAGAGGTCCATCACCGTGTCGCCGCCCCAGCGGATGCTCCACACCAGCTTCTCGACCTCTTCCTCGATGCTGGAGGTCACCGCCGAGTTGCCGATGTTCGCGTTGATCTTCACGCCGAAGTTGCGGCCGATGATCATCGGCTCGAGCTCGGTGTGGTTGATGTTCGCGGGGATGATCGCGCGGCCGCGCGCGACCTCGTCGCGTACGAACTCGGGCGTGATGACGTCGGGGATTCGCGCGCCCATCGCGTTGCCGGCCAGGCGCGCCTCGCGCTCGGCATCGCCCAGGTACTCGCGCATCCATTCGCGCTTGCCGTTCTCGCGGATCGCGATGAACTCCATCTCGGGCGTCACGATGCCGCGGCGTGCGTAGTGCATCTGCGTGACGTTGAGCCCGGCTTTCGCCCGGCGCGGTGTGCGCTGCAGCGCAGCCGCCTCGGCGCGCAGCGCGTCGATGCGTTCGCCGTCGCGGCCATCGAGTCGGCCGCCGTCGTCCAGCGCGATGCGCTGGCGTCCGGTGTAAGGCTCGGTGTCGGCGCGCGCCTCGATCCAGCCGCTGCGCAGGTCGGGCAGCCCGCGGCGCACGTCGATCGCGGCCTGCGGATCGGTGTAAGGCCCCGAGGTGTCGTAGACCGTGAGGACCTCGCCGTTGGTCAGCGCGATCTCGCGCATCGGCACTTGCACGCCCAGCAGGTTGCCGCGCACATGGACCTTGCGCGATGCGGGGAACGGCTCGCGCGTCAGTGTCAGCAGCGACTGCAGCGCATCGGCCGCGACGTCATCGTTCGGGAGTTGCTCGGGTGCGTTCATCGGAGGACCTCATGACCACAAGGTGCTCCTGGACGATCCGCACGATGCACTGCTCCGGTGGAGGCAGTGGGTCCGCGGAGACGGACCCGGGGCGTCAGCTCTTCTTTCGCCGGTATGACCCGGATCAAGTTCACGGGTTCGGCATCGCCATCTCAGCGGACCTGTCGGCCCACACCCCGGAGCGGTTGCGATTTTCGGGGCGAGACGGGCGGCACGTCAATGACCTGCGTCAACGCGACATGCCGGCACGCGTGTCGATCTGCTACCGAAGGTACGCTGCGGCGGCGCTCACGCGCGCATCAGCGTGGACTTGCCGAACAGGCTCTCGATCAGATCCACCGCGATCTCGGCGGTGCGGTTGCGCACGTCCAGCGCCGGGTTCAGCTCCATCACGTCCAGCGATGCGAGGCGGCCGGTGTCGGCGATCATCTCCATGCACAGCTGCGCCTCGCGGTAGGTCGGGCCGCCGGGGATGGTGGTGCCGACGCCGGGTGCGATGTCGGGGTCCAGGAAGTCGACGTCGAAGCTCACGTGCAGGTGCGTGTTCGCGTCCAGCGTCGCGAGCGCGAGCTCCATCGTGTGGCGCATGCCCATCTCGTCGATGTAGCGCATGTCGAAGACTTCGAGCCCGACCTCGTGCACGAACTTCTTCTCGCCTGGGTCGACGCTGCGGATGCCGATCTGGCGGATCGCCTTCGGGCTGATCGCCGGCACCGTGCCGCCGATCTCGATCAGCGCCTGCGGGCCGTGGCCGCACAGGCACGCGACCGGCATGCCGTGCAGGTTGCCGCTGGGTGTCAGCGCGTTGGTGTTGAAGTCGGCGTGCGCGTCCAGCCACAGCACGCGCAGCTTCTTGTTCGTCTCGCGGCAGTGGCGCGCGGCGGCGCTGATCGAGCCTATGCCCAGGCAGTGGTCGCCGCCGAGCAGGATGGGCAGCCGGCCGAGCGCCAGCTCGGCGTGCACCGCCTCGTGCACGGCCTGGTTCCAGGCGACGACCTCGGCCAGATGCCGATAGCCGCCGACCGGCTCCTGCCACGGGTTCGGCGGCCCGGCGAGGTTGCCGCGGTCGACCACCTCGAGGCCGTGGCTGACGAGCACCGGGCCGATGTCGGCGACGCGCAGCGCCTCCGGGCCCATGCTCGCGCCGCGGCTGCCGGCGCCGATGTCGGTGGGCGCGCCGATCAGGCTGACGCGCCGGGGGGGACTGCTGTTGCTCATTCGCTTGCGACTCCGTTGTCGGGCTCGCGCAGCTCGAAGCCGTACTCGGATTCGAGCGCGCTCCAGGCCTCCTCGGCGGTCTCGACGTAGCGGAACAGGTCGAGGTCGTAGGCGCTGATCATGCCGGTCTCGACCAGCATCTCGAAGTTGATCAGCTTGCTCCAGAACTCGCGCCCGAACAGCAGCACCGGGCGGCGCCGCGACTTGCCGGTCTGGATCAGCGTCAGCGCCTCGAACAGCTCGTCCAGCGTGCCGAAGCCGCCGGGGAAGCACACCAGCGCAACCGAGCGCATCAGGAAGTGCATCTTGCGCAGCCCGAAGTAGTGGAACTGGAAGCACAGCTCGGGCGTGATGTACGGGTTGGGCACCTGCTCGTGCTGCAGCACGATGTTCAGGCCTATGGTCTTGCTGCCGACGTCGTAGGCGCCGCGGTTGCCGGCTTCCATGATGCCGGGGCCGCCGCCGGTGACGACGTAGATCGGCGTCGCGAGCCCGCTCGACTTGCTGCTGACCAGCGCGGCGAAGCGGCGGGCCTCCTCGTAGTAGCGCGACATCGCGAGGTAGCGCTGCGCGAGTGCGAGCGCGGTCGCGTCGCCGGCCGACTGCGCATCGGTCAGCAGACGCTGCGCGACCTCGGGCGCGACGATGCGCGCGCTGCCGAAGATCACGAGCGTCGACTCGATGCCCAGCTCGTCCTGGATCATCTCGGGCTTGAGCAGCTCCAGCTGCATGCGCACCGGTCGCATCTGCTCGCGCAGCATGAAGTTGTTGTCGAGGAAGGCGAGCTTGTACGCGCTGTCCGGGCCCTCGTAGCGCGGCGAAGGTTTGGGGCCGACCGAGTCGGCGACTTGCTGCGCGGTGGGGAAGTTGCGGGCGGTCAGGTCGGCTTTTTTGTCCATGGGGCGCAGCTTACGGCAATGCCCGTGCCCGCGGTGAGTGCAGCCTAGGGCCGTTCAAGCCGGGGGGCCGTTCAACAGGCGCAGCAGCGGTTCGCGCAGCCCCGGCACGCAGGCGAACAGCGAGCGGCTGAGCAGCAGCGGCTGGCCGTCGCGCGCCTCGACGTGCACGCCGCTTTCGCGCAGCAGCACCAGCCCGGCGGCGACGTCCCAGACGCCCCGGTCGTGCTCCCAGAACGCATCGATCCGGCCGGCGGCGAGGTACGCCATCTCCAAGGCCATCGAGCCCGAGCGGCGCACGCCGCCGAAGCCGCGCACGACCCGGCCGAACTCCCCCAGGTAGTTCGCCATGCGCGGGTGGCCGGGCTTCGGGAACACGGTGGCGGCCAGCGCGTCCAGCGGCGCGCGCGGCCAGGCGCATTCGATGCGCTGGCCGTTGAGCACCGCGCCGTGGCCGCGGATCGCGCCGAAGAACTCGTTGCGGCCCGGGTCGTAGACGACGCCGATGTGCGGCTCGCCCTCGACCACCAACGCGATCGAGACCGCGTAGTGCGGGTAGCCGCGCTGGTAGTTGAAGCGGCCGTCGAGCGCGTCGACGATCCACAGCGCCTGGCGGTCGTGCAGCGCCCAGGCCTCGTCGAAACCGGACTCCTCGCCGATGAAGCCGTGCTCCGGGAAGGCCTTCAGAAGCACCTCGCGGATCAGCGCGAGCGTCTCGCGGTCGATCTCGTCGGCCACCTCCTCGGGGTCGCGCTGCGTGACCATCGCCGCGGCCAGCCGCGAGCGCGAGGCCTGCAGGTGCGTGCCGGCCGCGTACGCCGCCTGCTCGGCGGCCCGCGATGCTCTGCCCAGATCGACCATCAGGAGGCCCCTCCCGGTCTGGACAGCAGGTTCACGTAGTCGTGGTGCGCCGTGTCGATGACCGATACGCGGTGTTCGATCGGGCGATCGCCGAAGGTCAGCGCGGTGCGCAGCACCTGCATCACCGGCTCGCCGACCGTCAGGCCGAGCACGCGGGCGGCGTTGCGGTCGGCGGCGCGGGCGCGCGCTCGCTCCTGGGCACGCACGACGGTGATGCCGAAGTCCGACTGGTAGAGCTGGTAGATCGTGCTGGGCCGCTCGCGAAAGCGCTTCTCGGTCAGCCCCTTGAACAGCGCGGCCGGCAGCGTCAGCCGGTCGTAGATCACGGCGTGGCCCTGCAGGCGCAGACGGTTCTCGATCTGGATCAGCGGGTCGCCGGGGCGCAAGCGCAGCGTGTGCGCCGCATCGTCGTCCTCCGCGCGACCGCGCTCGAACGACACCAGCTCGACCTGCGGCGCCTCGCGCCGGCCGTCGTCGCGCTCGACGTGGAAGAACTGGAACAGGAAGCGATCGGTATGGTGGGTCGCGACGAAAGTACCGCGGCCCTGGCGGCGAACCAGGATGTGCTCGGCGGCGAGCTCGTCGACGGCGCGCCGCAGCGTGCCGATCGAGATGCCCATCTGCGCGGCGATCTCCGACTCGCTCGGCAGCGTCTCGCCGGGCGGGAACGCGCCGGACTCGATGGCGCGCAGCAGCGAGCGCTTGACCGCGCGGTACAGCGGCATGCCGGCTGCCTCGGGCGCGATGGCCTCGAACAGGGGAGCCGGCTCGGCCGTCTGCATGGTGCGTCCAGTATACAGACAGATGATTTGTATGAACTAAGTCATATAGATGACTGGTTTGACAGCGGCACGCCGGGAACTACGATTCGCCGATCGGCGCGCGAGCGCACCCGACGGCTGCGCCAGGAGACTCGGATGATTCATTTCGTTTTGCACGACGCGCACGACACGGTCGCGGTCGTCGTGGTCGAAGGCGTCAAGGCGGGCACGCCGCTGACCGGCTGGGTCATGGACGACGACCGCACCGTCGAGATCCAGGCGCGGCAGGACATCCCGATCGGCCACAAGATCGCGCTGCGCGACATGGCGGTCGGCGACACGGTGCTGAAGTACGGCATCGACATGGGCAAGGTCGTCGCCCCGATCAGAGCCGGCGAGCATGCGCACGTGCAGAACATCAAGACCAAGAGATGGTGACGCCCATGTTCATCAACGAACGCACCACCTTCCTCGGCTACCGCCGCGAAAACGGCCGCGTCGGGGTGCGCAACCACGTGATCGTGCTGCCGCTGGACGATCTGTCGAACACCGCGGCCGAGGCGGTTGCGCACAACATCAAGGGGGCGATGGCGATCCCGCACCCGTACGGCCGGCTGCAGTTCGGCGCCGACCTCGAGCTGCACTTCCGTACGTTGATCGGCGCGGGCTGCAACCCGAACGTCGCCGCGGTCGTCGTGATCGGCATCGAGGACGGCTGGACGAAGAAGGTCGTCGACGGCATCGCCGCGACCGGCAAGCCGGTGGTCGGCTTCGGCATCGAAGGCCACGGCGACCACGACACGATCATGCGGGCGAGCAAGGCGGCGCGCGAGTACGTGCAGTGGGCCAGCGAGAAGCAGCGCGAAGCCTGCGCGATCGCCGAGCTGTGGGTCTCGACCAAGTGCGGCGAGAGCGACACCACCAGCGGCTGCGGCGCGAACCCGACGGTGGGCAACGCGTTCGACAAGCTGCACCCGCTGCGCACCACGCTGTGCTTCGGCGAAACCTCGGAGATCACCGGCGGCGAGATGATCGTCGCCGAGCGCTGCGCGACGCCCGAGGTGCGCGAGCGCTTCCTGTTCATGTTCAACCGCTACCAGGACATGATCAACCGCCACAAGACCAGCGACCTGTCCGACTCGCAGCCGACCAAGGGCAACATCGCCGGCGGGCTGACGACGATCGAGGAGAAGGCGCTGGGCAACATCCAGAAGATCGGCAAGCGCTGCACGGTCGACGGCGTGCTCGACAAGGCCGAGATGCCGACGCACCCGGGCCTGTGGTTCATGGACTCGTCGTCGGCCGCGGCCGAGATGGTGACGCTGTGCGCCGCGTCCGGCTTCGCGCTGCACTTCTTTCCGACTGGGCAGGGCAACGTGATCGGCAACCCGATCGTGCCGGTCATCAAGATCTGTGCGAACCCGCGCACGGTGCGGCTGATGAGCGAGCACATCGATGTCGACACGTCGGGCCTGCTGCAGCGCGAGATCAACCTGGACCAGGCGGGCGATAGCCTGCTAGCCTGCATGCTGCGTACCGCGAGCGGCCGGCTGACGGCCGCCGAAGCGCTGGGGCACCGCGAGTTCGTGCTGACGCGGCTGTACGAGAGCGCTTGAGCGTCACGAGTCGAGAATGGGCCGCATCGTCATCAGCGAGTTCATCGACGAGCGCGCCGTCGCAGCCTTGCACGACGCCGGCCACGACGTGTACTGCGACGCGACGCTGGTCGACGATGCGCCGCGCCTCGTCGCCGAGGCAGTGCGGGCCGACGCGCTGATCATCCGCAACCGCACGCAGCTGCGCGGCGAGCTGCTTGCGCAGGCGACGCGGCTGCGCGTGGTGGGGCGGCTCGGTGTCGGGCTGGACAACATCGATGTCGCGGCCTGCGAGGCGCGCGGCATCCGGGTGATTCCGGCGACCGGCGCGAACGCGCGCAGCGTGGCCGAGTATGTGATCGCGGCCGCGATGCTGCTGCTGCGCGGTGCTTATCGTGCGACCGCCGAAGTCGCGGCCGGTGCCTGGCCGCGCCCGTCGCTGATCCACGGGCGCGAGGTCGGCGGCAAGACGATGGGTCTGGTCGGATTCGGGGCGATCGGGCAACTGACCGCGGCGCTCGCGCGCGGCGTCGGCATGCAGGTGCTGGCGCATGACGCGATGCTCCCCCCAGACCATGCGGCATTCTCGACCGACGGCGCACGCCGCTGCGCGACGCTGGACGAGTTGTGTGCCGCGTCGGACGTGGTCAGTCTGCATGTGCCGCTGCTCGAGTCGACACACCGGCTGTTCGATGCCGCGCGCATCGCGACGATGAAACCCGGCGCGATCCTGATCAACAGCGCGCGCGGCGGTGTGCTCGACGAGGCGGCCGTGGCCGCGGCGTTGAAGAGCGGCCGGCTGGGCGGCGCGGCATTGGACGTGTTCGAGACCGAACCGCTTCCGGCCGGCTCGGTGCTCGCGGACTGCCCGAACCTCTTGCTGACGCCGCACATCGCCGGCGTCTCGATCGAATCGAACGAGCGCGTCTCGGCGTTGATCGCGCAGCGCGTGCTGGAGGCATTGCGCTGATGGCGACGACGCTGCTGCCGCTGTCCGAGCTGCGCGAGATCGTCGCGGCCGCGTTGAGCCGCGCCGGCGCGAACGCGGCGATGGCCGAGGCGACGGCCCGTGCGCTCGTGCTCGCGGAGGCGCAGGGCATTGCGTCGCACGGGCTGGCGCGGGTCGGCCAGTACGCCGCGCATCTGCGCAACGGTCGTGCGAACGGCGATGCGCATCCGCGCGTCGTCAAGCACAAGGGGGCCACCGCGCTCGTCGATGCGCAGGAGGGCCTCGCGTTTGCGGCCTGCGAGCTCGCGGTGGCCGACGCGATCGCGCGGGCGCGCGAGTTCGGCGTCGCGTTCGTCGGCGTGGTCAACAGCCACCATGCCGGCGTGATCGTCGACCATCTGCGCCCGGTCGCCGCGGCCGGGATGGTCGGGCTCGGCTTCGCGAACTCGCCTGCGGCGATGCCGGCTGCCGGCGGGCGGCATCCGATCTTCGGGACGAATCCGGTCGCCGCGATCTTTCCGCGGCGCGACGACGACGCGCTGCCGCTGATGATCGACCTGAGCCTGAGCGAAGTCGCACGCGGCAAGCTGATGGTCGCGGCCAAGGAGGGCCGGCCCATTCCGCTGGGCTGGGCCGTCGATGCGAACGGCGAGCCGACGACCGATCCGCAGGCCGGCCTGGACGGCGCGATGCTGCCGATCGGCGCGGCGACCAGCACGAAGGGCGCGATGCTCGCGCTGGTCGTCGAACTGCTCGTGACCGCCCTGATCGGCGCGAGCTTCGGTTTCGAGGCGTCGAGCTTCTTCGTCGATGCCGGCAATCGGCCGCGCATCGGCCAGGCGTTTGTCGTGATCGACCCGGACGCGCTGGCCGGGCGCGAGCACTTTCTGGCCCGGGTCGAGCTGTTGATCGTCGAGATGCTGCGCGACGACGGCGTGCGCCTGCCCGGCGCGCGCCGCGAGGCCTTGCGGCTCGCGGCCGAAGCGCAAGGCCTCGCAGTCGCCGATTCGTTGCTGGAAGCGCTGCGCACGCGTTGATATCGATATTCCAAGCAATCGGTTGCGATGCTCCGGCGCTCACGGCAGCATTCGATGTTGGACTGGAGACCCCAGATGCAACGACGACGCGACTGGATACGCCATGTGCTGGCCCTGCTGCCGGCGACGTCTCCGGCCTTGCTCGCCGGCATGGCCTCGGCACAGCCCGGCGACGACTACCCGAAGGCCGGTGCGACGCTGCGTTATGTCGTGCCGTTCCCGCCCGGCGGGCTGACCGACGTGATGGCCCGGCTGATCGGCCAGCAGCTCGGCGAGCGCTGGAAGGTCAATGTCGTGATCGACAACAAGCCCGGCAGCGGCGGGCAGATCGGCGCCGATGCGGTCGCGAAGTCACCGCCCGACGGACTCACGCTGCTCGCGATCACGCTGACGCACGCGATCAACGTCACGCTGTTCCCGAGGGCGCCTTACAGCTTTGGCAGGGACCTGAAGCCGGTGGCGCTGATGGCGAGCTCGCCGATGCTGATCGTCGTGCCGACGGCGAGCCGGATTCAGTCGTTCCAGGACCTGATCGCGGCGGCCAAAGGCGGCAAGCTCAACGCCGGCTCGAGCGGCAACGGCACACCGCCGCACCTCACGCTTGCGCTGTTCAACGACTTGGCCAGGACCGCGATCCAGCATGTGCCCTACAAAGGCGGCGCGCCGGCGATGACCGACCTGATCGGCGGGCAGCTCGACGTGGTGTTCTCGAACTTCCCCGAGTCGATTGCGCACGTCAGGAGCGGCAAGCTGCGCGCGCTGGCGATCGCCAGTGCGGCGCGGCATCCCGCGGTGCCGGATGTACCGACCACCGCCGAGGCCGGCATGCCGGCGCTGCAGGTCGAAAGCTGGACCGGCTTGATGGTGCCGGCGGGCACGCCCGACGGTGCGGTTCAGAAGCTGGGCGCCGAGGTCGTGAAGATCCTCGCGACGCCGGAGGTCGAGGAGCGTGCGCGTGCGCAGGGCTTTCGGGTCGACGCGCGCGGCCCGGACAAGTTCGCGCCGTTCCTTGAGGGTGAGATCGCGCGCTGGGCTCAGGTCATCAAGGCGGCGCACATCGCCGCGGACTGACGGCCCGGCGCCGTCGGTGCGAGCGGTTCACCCACGTGCCGCTGCGCAGACCGGGCAATCGGGCACGCGCGCGACGCGGATCTCGCTCCATGCCATGCTGCGCGCATCGAGCATCTGCAGCCGCCCGGCGAGCGATTCGCCGATCCCGGCCAGCAGCTTGAGCGCCTCCGCGGCCTGCATGCTGCCGATGATGCCGACCAGCGGCGACAGCACGCCCATCGTCGAGCAGGCCACGTCCTCGAAGCCCGCGTCCGGCGGGAACAGGCAGGCGTAACACGGGCTCGTCGCCTGGCGCGTGTCGTAGACCGAGATCTGCCCGTCGAGGCCGATTGCCGCGCCGGCGACCAGCGGCTTGCGGTGCGCGACGCAGGCTGCGTTGACCGCGTGGCGCGTCACGAAGTTGTCGCTGCAGTCGATCACGACATCGGCCTCGCGCACCCATTCGTCCAGGTGCTGCGCATCGGCGCGCTGCTGCAGCGCACGCACCCGCACGCCGGGGTTGCTCGCGGCGATGCTCAGCGCCGCCGACGTGACCTTGGGCTGGCCGACGCGCGCGAGGTTGTGCGCGATCTGGCGCTGCAGATTGGTCAGGTCTATCGTGTCGTGGTCGACCAGCGTCAGCGTGCCCACGCCTGCGCCGCCCAGGTACAGCGCGACCGGCGAGCCCAGGCCGCCGGCGCCGATGATCAACGCATGCGAATCGAGCAGCCGCTGCTGGCCCTCGATGCCGATCTCGTCGAGCAGGATGTGGCGCGAGTAGCGCAGGAGTTGGTCGTCGTCCATCGACTGTTTCTTCACCGCAGAGGCGCAGAGAACGCAGAGGGTCTTCTCTGCGCAACTCGGCGCCCTCTGCACCTCTGCGGTGAAGCGGCGACCGCGCAAGCGTGCCGCTGCCGCGCGATCAGTTCGTCGTCTCGGGCTCGGCCTTGCGCTCGACCGCGGTCTTGCTGACCATCACGGTCTTGCCCTTCAGCCGGTTCAACGCCTGCGCGAGCTGGAAGTCCTCGGTCGAGCCGTACTCGAGCGGCGGCTTGGGCGGCGTGTTGGCCTTCTTCGCCACTTCTTCCTCGAGCTTCTTGCGCGCTTCCTCGCGCGCCTTCTCGCGGGCTTCGTCCTTCTGCTCGGGGCCCTGGCCGCTTTGCAG
>DATEFR010000031.1:0-8919 GCA_035280545.1 Burkholderiaceae bacterium
CGCCCAGGACGACACGCATCGCGATCGGGGGCTGATCCCCGGCTTCGCATGCGGGCGAGGAGCATGCGATGACAGGGCTGACAACGGAATCGAGGCCAGGCCGCGACGTCGACATCGGCGACGGCGGCCAGCCGGTGCTGCGCCGCATCGACGAGCGCGGCGTCGTCGCGCTGACGCTGAACCGCCCGCAGGCCTACAACGCGCTGTCCGAGGCGATGCTCGCGGCTTTGGCCACCGAGCTCGACGCGATCTCACACGACGAGTCGGCGCGCGTGGTCGTGCTCGGCGCGGCCGGCAAGGCGTTCTGCGCCGGGCACGACCTGAAGGAGATGCGAGCCGAACCATCGCTGGCTTACTACCAGGCGCTCTTCGCGCAATGCGCGCGGGTGATGCTCGCGATCCAGCGCCTGCCCGTCCCGGTGATCGCCTGCGTGCAGGGCGTTGCGACCGCGGCAGGCTGCCAGCTCGTGGCCGCGTGCGACCTCGCGGTCGCCAGTCGCGATGCGAAGTTCGCGGTCAGCGGCGTCAACCTCGGCCTGTTCTGCGCGTCGCCGGGTGTTGCGCTGTCGCGCAACGTCGCACGCAAGGCGGCGTTCGAGATGCTGGTGACCGGCGGTTTCATCGGCGCCGACGAAGCGCTTGCGAAAGGCCTGGTGAACCGCGTCGCCGATCCGGCGCGGCTCGACGCCGAGGTTGATTCACTCGTTGCGAGCATCCTCGCGAAGCCCCGTGCCGCGGTCGCGATGGGCAAAGCCTTGTTCTATCGCCAGATCGAAGCCGGCATCGCCGCGGCCTACGACGACGCGGCGCAGACGATGGCCCGCAACATGATGGATCACTGCGCGCTCGAAGGCGTGCAGGCGTTCATCGACAAGCGCGCGCCGGACTGGCGCTGAGGAGCGCTTGCCCTACATGCCGGAGTAGTTCGGCCCGCCGCCGCCTTCGGGCGCGACCCAGACGATGTTCTGCGTCGGATCCTTGATGTCGCAGGTCTTGCAATGCACGCAGTTCTGCGCGTTGATCTGCAGGCGATCCTTCGATACCTCAGGATGACCGGGGTCGGGCGTGTCCTTCACGAATTCGTAGACCCCGGCCGGGCAGTAGCGGCTCTCGGGCCCCGCGTACTTCGCGAGGTTGATCTTGACCGGCACGCTCGCTTCCTTCAGCGTCAGGTGCGCCGGCTGGTTCTCGCCGTGGTTGGTGTTGCTGACGAACACGCTCGAGAGGCGGTCGAAGGTGATCTTGCCGTCGGGCTTGGGGTAGGTGATCTGCGGGCATTCCGAAGCCGGCTTCAGATAGGTGTAGTCGGGCGCGGTGCGATGGATCGTCCACGGCGGCGCCTTGATGCCCAGCCGCGGCAGCAGCCAGTGCTCGATGCCGGTCATGAACGAGCCGACGTACAGCCCCTTCTTGAACCACTGCTTGAAATTGCGCGACGTCTCGAGCTCGGCGCGCAGCCAGCTCTTGTCGAAGGCTTCGGGATAGGCCGCGAGCTCGTCGTGCTGGCGGCCGGCGGCGACGGCGGCGAACGCCGCCTCGGCGGCCAGCATGCCGCTCTTGATCGCCGCATGGCTGCCCTTGATGCGTGCCGCGTTCAGCGTGCCGGCTTCGCATCCCACCAGCGCACCGCCCGGGAACACCAGCTTGGGCAGGCTCAGGATGCCGCCTGCCGTGATCGCGCGCGCGCCGTAGCCGATGCGCTTGCCGCCTTCCAGGAAGGTCTTGATGTTCGGGTGCGTCTTCCAGCGCTGCATCTCCTCGAACGGGCTGAGCCACGGGTTCGTGTAGTCGAGCCCGACCACCAGGCCGAGGGTGACCTTGTTGTCTTCGAGGTGGTAGAGGAAGCCGCCGCCGTAGGTCATCGTGTCCATCGGCCAGCCGGCGGTGTGGATCACCAGGCCGGGTTTGTGCTTCGCCGGGTCGATCTCCCACAGCTCCTTGACGCCGATCGCATACGCCTGCGGGTCCTTGCCGGCATCGAGCTTGAAGCGCGAGATCAGCTGCCGGCCGAGCTGGCCGCGTGCGCCCTCGGCGAAGATCGTGTACTTCGCGTGCAGCTCCATGCCGAGCTGGAACTCGCCGGTCGGCTCGCCGTCCTTGCCGACGCCCATGTTGCCGGTCGCGATGCCCTTGACGCTGCCGTCGTCGTTGTAGAGCACCTCGGCGGCGGCGAAGCCCGGGAAGATCTCCACGCCCAGGCCTTCGGCCTGCTGGCCCAGCCAGCGCACGACGTTGCCCAGGCTGATCACGTAGTTGCCTTCGTTATGAAAGCAGTCCGGAATCACCGGCGACTTGATCGCACTGACCTGACCCAGCACCAGCAGCTGATCCTCGGTGACCGGCTGGTTCAACGGCGCGCCGAGCTCCTTCCAGTTCGGGATCAGCTCGTTGATCGCACGCGGGTCCATCACCGCGCCGGAGAGGATGTGCGCGCCGGGCTCGGAGCCTTTCTCGAGCACGACGACCGAGATCTCCTTGCCTTGTTCGGCGGCGAGCTGCTTGAGCCGGATCGCGGTCGACAACCCCGCCGGACCACCCCCGACGACGACGACGTCGTACTCCATCGCTTCGCGCGGGCCGTATTGGGCGAGGATTTCTTCTGCGGTCATGCGGCTGATTCCTTGAGCTTCCACAACGATGATTCGTGGCCGGGATTCTACGAGCCGCGTGCTATCGTTCCCGATGCAGTGCGGGGCAGCAGAAGAAGGCATTTCATCATGAGCTACAACATCGATCTGTCGGGCCGCGTGGCCTTCGTCACCGGCGCATCCAGCGGCTTGGGCGCCCAGTTCGCGCGGACGTTGTCGAAGGCCGGCGCCGCCGTGGTGCTGGCGAGCCGGCGCATCGAGCGGCTGAAGACGCTGCGCGCCGAGATCGAAGCCGAAGACGGCGACGCGCATGTCGTGGCGCTCGACGTGACCGACCACGCCAGCATCAGAGCGGCCGTGGCGCATGCCGAGACCGAGATGGGCACGATCGACATCCTGATCAACAACTCGGGCGTCGGCGCGACGCAGCCGCTGACCGAAGTCGGCGACGAGGAGTACGACTATGTCTTCAACACCAACACCAAGGGTGCCTTCTTCGTCGCGCAGGAAGTCGGCAAGCGCATGATCGCGCGGGCCCAGGGCGCGGCGCCCGGGACCTTCACCGGCGGGCGCATCGTCAACATCGCCTCGATGGCCGGGCTGCGGCCGCTGGCCCGCATCGGCGTCTACGCGATGAGCAAGGCCGCGGTCGTGCAGATGACGCGCGCGATGGCGCTCGAGTGGGGCAAGTACGGCATCAACGTCAACGCGATCTGCCCGGGCTACATCGACACCGAGATCAACCATCACCAATGGGCCACCGAGCGCGGCAAGAAGCTGATCGAGATGCTGCCGCGCAAGCGCGTGGGCCAGCCCGGCGATCTCGACACCGTGCTGCTGATGCTGTGCGCGAACGAGAGCCACTTCGTCAACGGCGCCATCATCCAGGCCGACGACGGCTTCGGCTTGTGATGGAAGACGCCGCCGCATGAGAGCGTTGTCGCTGCTCGAGCAGCGCGTGCTCGGCGTGCTGATCGAGAAGGCCCACACGGTGCCGGACAGCTACCCGCTGTCGCTGAACTCGCTGACGCTGGGCTGCAACCAGAAGACCGCACGCGACCCGGTGCTGAACGCGAGCGAGGCCGACGTCCAGGCCAGCGTCGACGCGCTGCGTTCGTTGAGCCTGGTGTTCGAGACCAGCGGCTCGCGCGTGACGCGCTACGAGCACAACCTGGGCCGCTCACTCGGCCTTCCGTCGCAGTCGGTCGCGCTGCTCTGCGTCCTGATGCTGCGCGGGCCGCAGACCGGCTCCGAACTGCGCGCGAACAGCGAGCGGCTGCACCGGTTCGCCGATCTGTCGTCGGTCGAAGCCTTCCTCGACGAGCTCGCCGAACGGCCGGCGGAGAAGGGCGGCGGGCTGGTCGTCAAGCTGCCGCGCGCGCCTGGTGCGCGCGAGCCGCGCTGGGCCCAGTTGCTCGGCGGGCCGGTCGACCCGTCTGCGCTTGCGCAGGCGGCCGATGCCGGCGAGCACGATCTCGTCGCCAGCGGCGAGATCGCCGCGCTGCGTGCGCAGCAGGCGGCGCTGCAAGCCGAGCTCGCGGAGCTTCGCGCGCAGGTCGAGCGCCTCTACCAGGAGCTTGGCGTCGCGCGCGGCTGACGATCCGAAAACCCCGCAGTCACCATGCGCTTCGACCTGCCCGACGACAAGAAACTCACGCACGAGATGATCATCCCGATCCGCTGGGGCGACATGGATGCGATGGGTCACGTCAACAACACGATCTACTTCCGCTACCTCGAGATCGTGCGGCTCGAATGGCTCTACAAGATCGGTGCGACGACCGACCGTGCCGGCACCGGGCCGCTGATCGTCAACGCCTTCTGCAACTTCATCCGCCAGCTCGAGTTCCCCGGCGACGTGCTCGCGAAGCACTATGTCGCGAACCCCGGCCGCAGCAGCTTCGACACCTACATCACGCTGGAACGTACCGACGACCCCGGCGTGATCTATGCGTCGGGCGGCGCGAAGACCGTCTGGGTGAACTACGAGCAGCAGAAATCGGTGCCGCTTCCCGAGTGGATGCGCGCGCTGATCGTCTCCAAGCCTGAACCGTCATGACCTCTGTCGACACCGCTTCCACCGCCGCCTCCGAACCGACGCCTCCCCAATACAGCTTCGAAGAAAAGCGCCGGCGCATCTTCGCGATCGTCGCTGCCTCCAGCGGCAACCTCGTCGAGTGGTTCGACTTCTATGTCTACGCGTTCTGCGCGATCTACTTCGCGCCGGCGTTCTTCCCGAAATCCGACGCGACCGCGCAACTGCTGAACACCGCCGGCGTGTTCGCGGCCGGCTTCCTGATGCGGCCCATCGGCGGCTGGCTGTTCGGCCGCATCGCCGACCGCCGCGGCCGCCGCTTCTCGATGGTGGTCTCGGTGCTGATGATGTGCGCCGGCTCGCTGGTGATCGCGTTCGCGCCGACCTACGAGCGCATCGGCGCGTGGGCGCCGGCGATCCTGCTGGCGGCGCGGCTGTTCCAGGGGCTGTCGGTCGGCGGCGAGTACGGCACGACCGCGACCTACATGAGCGAGGTCGCGCTGAAGGGGCAGCGCGGCTTCTTCTCGTCGTTCCAGTACGTCACGCTGATCGGCGGGCAGCTGCTCGCCGTGTTGGTCGTCGTGGTCCTGCAGCAGTTCCTGACCGAGGCCGAGCTGAAGGCCTGGGGCTGGCGCGTCCCGTTCGTGATAGGCGCGATCACCGCGGTGATCGCGCTGCTGCTGCGCCGCACGCTGCACGAGACCTCGACGGCCGCCTCGCGCAGCAGCGGCGAGGCCGGCAGCGTCGCGGCGATCTTTCGGCATCACAAGGCCGCGTTCTTCACGGTGCTGGGCTACACCGCGGGCGGCTCGCTGATCTTCTACACGTTCACGACCTACATGCAGAAATACCTCGTGAACTCGGCCGGCATGACGATCAAGACGGCCAGCAACGTGATGACCGGCTGCCTGTTCCTCTACATGTGCATGCAGCCGCTGTTCGGCATGCTGTCGGACCGCATCGGCCGGCGCAGCAACATGCTGCTGTTCGGCGCGCTGGGTGCGCTGATGACGGTGCCGGTGCTGAGCGCGCTGCAGGTGGTGACGAGCCCGATCGCCGCGCTGGTGCTGATCACGCTGGCGCTCGCGGTCGTGAGCCTCTACACCTCGATCAGCGGCATCGTGAAGGCCGAGATGTTCCCGACCGAAGTGCGCGCGCTGGGTGTCGGGCTGGCCTACGCGATTGCGAACGCGGCGTTCGGCGGCTCGGCCGAGTACGTCGCGCTCGGGCTCAAGGCGGTCGGTCACGAGACGGTGTTCTACTGGTACGTCAGCGCGATGATGGTGGTCGCGTTCCTCGTCAGCCTGCGGCTGCCGCGGCAGGCGGCGTACCTGCACCACGAGCACTGAGCGAATATCCGGCCGAATCCGGCCGAATCCGGTGAAGAGGCGCTGCCTCAGGCGCGCAGCAGCTTCTGCACCAGCTCCGGCGTCGAGCGCGCCGCGTGCTTCTTCATCAACCGGGCGCGGTAGACGTCGACGGTGCGCGGGCTGACCGCGAGTTTCTTCGCGATCAGCTTGCTGGTCAGTCCCTCGATCAGCAGCGCAGCGATCTCGCGCTCGCGCGGCGTCAGGTCCACCGCCAGCCGGCGCCGCGACGACAGGTCCTCGAACGCCCAGATGCCGGCGGCGTGCGGTCGCGCCGGGTCCAGCGAGCGGCCCGAGACGTGGCACCAGAACAGCTCGCCGCGACGCGTGCCGCCGACGCGCTTCATCACGCGTTCGTCGGCGTACCAGCCATGCCGATCGAGGCTTGCGACGATGCGCTCGCCGGTGCGCTCGAACTCATCGTGGGTCGGGTAGAGCAGCTCGAAGCTCTGGCCGACCAGCGCGTCGCGGGTCGTGCCGAACATCGCGCAGACCTGCTGATTGCAGTCGACCATCAAACGCTCGCGTGACAGCACGAGGCCTATCGGCGCGAGGTCGAACGCGCTGCGGTAGTCGAGGCCGGGCGGGTTGGGCACGGCGCTTCAGAGCAGCGCGTAGGTGGTCGTCGCGTGCGCGGCCAACGCACCCGTGGCGCCGGTCGTGACCTCGATCTCGCCGAACGCCAGCGTCTTGCCCAGCCGCAGCACACGGGCGACGACGATGGCCTCGCCGGCGTCGCGCGGGATCGGGCGCAGGAAGCTGGTCTGCAGCTGCACCGTCGTCATCGGCTTGAATGCGCCGAGCTTGGACGTGACCGCGAGCACCATCGCGGTATCGGCCGCGGCCATCACGGTCTGGCCTGACATCACGTTGCCGGCGTGCACGTGCCGCGCATGCACCGGCAGCGCGAGCCTCACCTCGCCGGGGCTGGCCGCGATCAGCCGCAGGTCGAGCTCGTGCACCCACGGCGCGAACACGCTGCGCCAGGTCTCTTCGACCACTGCGGCGACGTCGACATTCGCGGAATCGGCAGCATCGGCCATCGGGCTTTCCTCCTCGCGTGAGACTCTCGGCAAGAGTGCTTACGCGATTCTACGTAACGACTACGTAATGCATTACGTAGTACGCTCCCGCGGCTCAATTCAGGAGACGTGCGATGAAAAAGGTCTATCCGAGCGCAGCCAAGGCGCTCGAAGGCGTGGTGAAGGATGGCCAGCTGATGGCGGTCGGCGGCTTCGGGCTGTGCGGCATCCCCGAGGCGCTGATCGCGGCGCTGCGTGACTCGGGCGTCAAGAACCTCACGGTGATCTCGAACAACGCCGGTGTCGATGGTTTCGGCCTCGGGCAGCTGCTCGAGACGCGGCAGATCAAGAAGATGATTTCGAGCTACGTCGGCGAGAACAAGGAGTTCGAGCGCCAGTACCTGGCCGGCGAGCTCGAGCTCGAGTTCACGCCGCAGGGCACGCTGGCCGAGAAGCTGCGTGCCGGCGGCGCCGGCATTCCGGCGTTCTTCACGAAGACCGGCGTCGGCACGCTGGTCGCCGAGGGCAAGGAGCTGCGCGAGTTCGACGGCCAGACCTACGTGATGGAGCGTTCGCTGCTGCCCGAGGTCTCGCTGGTGAAGGCGTGGAAGGCCGACGAAAGCGGCAACCTCGTGTTTCGCCTGACCGCGCGGAACTTCAACCCGGCTGTCGCGATGGCCGGCAAGACGACCATCGTCGAAGTCGAGGAGATCGTGCCCACCGGCAGCCTGGACCCGGATGCGATCCATCTGCCCGGCATCTACGTGCAGCGCATCGTGCTCAACGCGCACCCCGAGAAGCGCATCGAGAAGCGCACCATCACCGAAAAGGCAGGAGCCTGACCATGGCCTGGACCCACGACCAAATGGCGGCCCGCGCGGCCAAGGAACTGCAGGACGGCTTCTACGTGAACCTCGGCATTGGGCTGCCGACGCTGGTCGCGAACTTCGTCGACCCGGCGATCGAAGTCTGGCTGCAAAGCGAGAACGGCATGCTGGGCATCGGCCCGTTCCCGACCGAGGACCAGGTCGACGCCGACCTGATCAACGCCGGCAAGCAGACGGTGACGACGCTGCCCGGCTCGGCCATCTTCGGATCGCACGAGAGCTTCGCGATGATTCGCGGCGGCAAGATCAACCTGTCCATCCTCGGCGCGATGCAGGTCAGCAGCAAGGGCGACCTCGCGAACTGGATGATCCCCGGCAAGATGGTCAAGGGCATGGGCGGTGCGATGGACCTCGTCGCCGGCGTGCCGCGCGTGCTGGTGCTGATGGAGCACGTCGCGAAGAAGAAGGACGGCTCCATCGACCTGAAGATCATCCCCGAGTGCACACTGCCGCTGACCGGCGTCGGCGTCGTCAACCGCATCATCACCGACCTCGCGGTGATGGACGTGACGCCGCAGGGGCTGAAGCTCGTCGAACTCGCCGAAGGCGTGACGCGCGAAGAAGTGCAGAGCAAGACCGGCGTGCCGCTGCAGTGAGCGGGCCGCGTCACCGCGGGAGCCGTTGACTAGTCGTTGACTAGTACTTGTCCGGCAGCGTCGCTGCCGGCTTCGCGGTGCCTTTGGCCGTCGCCTGCTGGTGCTGGATCTCCTTGCGTTTCATCGCGAGGTACTCCTCGCGAGCCATCTCGCGCAGCTGGATCGGGTAACGCTCGGTTCCGGCGTGCCATTCGCTCAGCCGCCGCTCGAGCTGGTCGCCGGGCGGCAATGCCGAGGCGCCCAGGTAGGCATCGATCGCGAGGAAGTAGCGCATGCAGTTGCGCTCGACCAGCCCGCGCACGTTGCCGATGTAGACCGGCGCCCCATCGGGCTTGTGGTCAACGATCGTGAAGCCGACCTTGCTGCGGCCCAGCGTCGCGAGATATGCCTCCATCGCGACGCGGCCGCCCAGGCCCTGGCTGTA
>DATEFR010000032.1:0-5067 GCA_035280545.1 Burkholderiaceae bacterium
GGTGCTGATTCGCGAGCGCACGCAGTTCCCCAAGGCGCTGCTCGAGAAGCTGCCCAAGCTCAAGCTGATCTCGCAGACCGGCCGCATCGGCTCGCACATCGACGTCGAGACCTGCACGCGCATGGGCATCGCGGTCGCCGAAGGCGTGGGCTCGCCGACCGCGCCGGCCGAGCTGACCTGGGCCTTGATCATGGCGGCGATGCGCCGGCTGCCGCAGTACATCGGCAACCTGAAGCACGGCGCGTGGCAGCAATCGGGCCTGAAGGCCGCGTCGATGCCGCCGAACTTCGGGCTGGGCATGCAGCTCAAGGGGCGCACGCTGGGCATCTGGGGCTACGGCAAGATCGGCCAGCTGGTCGCCGGCTACGGCAAGGCGTTCGGCATGAAGCTGCTCGTGTGGGGCAGCGAGGCCGCGCGCAGCAAGGCCGTGGCCGACGGGTTCGCCGCCGCGACGAGCTGCGAGGAGTTCTTCGAGACCTGCGACGTGCTGTCCCTGCACCTGCGGCTGCACGACAGCACTCGCGGGATCGTCAAGCTCGATGCGCTGTCGCGCATGAAACCGACCGCGCTGCTGGTCAACACCTCGCGCGCCGAACTGATCGAGGAAGGCGCGCTGGTCTCGGCATTGAACCGCGGCCGGCCGGGCCTGGCGGCGGTCGACGTGTTCGAGAGCGAACCCATCCTGCAGGGCCATCCGCTGCTGCGCCTGGAGAACGCGGTGTGCACGCCGCACATCGGCTACGTCGAGCATGACAGCTACGAGCTGTACTTCGGCGCCGCGTTCGAGAACGTCGTCAACTTCATCAACGGCACGCCGAGCAACATCGTCAACCCGGACGCACTGAAGGTGCTGCGATGACCGCGGCTTCCGGAGCCGCTGCGGCCGCCGGCCCCGCCTCGACCGCGTTCTCGACGAGCCGGCTGGCCAGCGTGCGCTGGTCGCTGATGTTCGGCAACTTCGTGATCGGCTGCGGCGTGATGTGCGTGGCCGGCACGCTGAACGACATGGCCGAGGAGCTCGCGGTGTCGGTCGCGCTGGCCGGGCAGCTGATCACGATCGCCGCGGCGACGATGTGTTTCGGCGCGCCGCTGCTGGCCGGCTGGGTCGCCGGGTTCGATCGGCGCCGGCTGCTCGCGCTCGCACTGGTCTGGTATGCGGCCGGCCACGCCTTGAGCGCGTTGATGCCGAGTTATGCGCTGTTGTGGCCGGTGCGCGCGCTGACGATGCTCGCCGCCGCGGTGTTCACGCCGCAGGCCGCCGCCGCGATCGGCTTCATGACGCCGCCCGAGCATCGCGGCCGTGCGATCACGTTCATCTTCCTCGGCTGGTCGATTGCGTCGGTGGTCGGGTTGCCGCTGTCGCAATGGGTAGGCGAGACCTACGGCTGGCGCAGCGCCTTCTTCGCGATTGCCGCGATCGCGGCCATCGCCGCGGTCTGGGTCTATGCAGCGCTGCCCGACGGCGTGCGACCGGCCGCGCTCTCGCTGCACGCGTGGAAGCAGGTGCTGACGCATCCGGTGCTGATGGCGATGGTGCTGATCACCGCGCTGTTCGGCGCCGGCCAATTCACGCTGTTTTCGTATTTCGCGCCGTACTACCGGATGATGCTGCACGCCAGCACCGAGCAGATCACCGCGCTGCTGATCTGCTTCGGCGTGTTCGGGCTGATCGGCAACCTCGTGCTGACGCGTGTGATCGACCGCGTCGGCCCGAGCGCCGCGGTCACGTTCACGATCGCGCTGATCGCGGTCTCGCTGATCCTGTGGCCGCTGGGCAGCAGCGTGCTGGCGACCGGCTTCGTGCTGGTCCCGTGGGCGCTCGGCTGCTTCTCGTCGAACTCCGGCCAGCAGGCGCGCCTGAGCTTCGCCGCACCGGCGCTCGCGCCGGCGCTGATGGCGCTGAACACGTCGGCGATCTACCTCGGCCAGGCCGCCGGCGCCGCGAGCGGCGGCTGGCTGATCGCGCATGCCGGGTATGCGCCGTTGAATTGGGCAGGGCTGGTGTGGGTCGTCGCGGCGATGCTGCTCAGCCTGTGGGCCGCGCGGCAGAAAGTCGTCGTGCCGACATGACGATGATGACCACGCCCGACGAGGCCGCGCCGCCACCCGAGTCACCACCGCCCTCGCCTTCTTCGACCTCGCCCGATCTCGCAGCGCCGGCGAACCTGCGCGAGTTGTTCCTCGCCTTCAACCGGCTCGCGCTGCAAGGCTTCGGCGGCGTGCTGCCGGTCGCGCAGCGCGAGCTGGTCGAGCGCCTGCGCTGGCTGGACAAGCAGCAGTTCGTCGAGATGCTCGCGGTCAGTCAGGTGCTGCCCGGGCCGAACATCATCAACCTCGCGCTGATGTTCGGCGACCGCTGGTTCGGTGCGCGCGGCGCGGTCGTCGCGCTGGCCGGCATGATGGCCGCGCCGCTGGTCATCGTGCTCGTGCTCGCGGTGCTGTACGGTCAGTACGCGCAACAGCCGCTGGTCGGCGGCGCTTTGCGTGGCATGGGCGCGGTGGCGGCCGGCCTCGTGCTGTCGACGGCGCTGAAGCTCTCGACCACCGTGCGCCGCAACCCGATGGGCCGCTGGATCGCCATGGCATTCGCCGCGCTGACCTTCGTACTGACCGCGCTGCTGCGCTGGCCGCTGGTGTGGGTGGTGCTCGGACTGGGCTCGATCGCGATCGCGGTGGCCTGGTATCGCCTCGGCCGAGCCGCGCCGCCATCGTCGGAGCCGCCGCCAACATGACCCTCACCGAGCTGTTCGGCCTGTTCGGCCACTTCCTGCTGCTGAGCCTGCTGGCGGTCGGCGGCGCGATCGCAACCGCGCCGGACATGCACCGCTACCTGGTCACCGACCACCACTGGCTGACCGACGCGCAGTTCACCTCGTCGATCGCGATCGCGCAGGCAGCGCCGGGACCCAACCTCCTGTTCGTCGCGGTGCTCGGCTGGAACGCCGCCGGCCCGTGGGGCGCGTTCGCGACCACCAGCGGCATCCTGCTGCCATCGACCATGCTGACCTTGTGGGCCACGCGCTGGGGCTCGGCGCGCCGCGAAACACGCGGCGTGCGCGCCTTCACGAACGGCCTGACGCCACTCACCGTCGGCCTGCTGCTGGCCACCGGCTGGCTGCTCGCCGAGCCCTACGTGCGCGATCCGCACTACCGCTGGGGCGCGCTCGCGCTGGTCGCGATCACGGTGCTCGCGATGGCGCGAACGAAGGTCAGCCCGATGTGGCTGGTCGCGCTGGGTGCGCTTGCCGGCGTGCTGGGGTTGGCCTAGCGGCGGCGCGCGGACGCTACGTCTCGCCGACTGCCAACTCGACCAGCTCCGGCAACAACCGCAGGTCGGCCACGACGCGATCCGGCACGTCCTGCCACTCGCCGGTCGCGGCATCGGCCGGCACCGCCAACAGCACGTCGGCGCCGCCATCCGCGCTCTCCCGCACCTGCAGGCTGAACGGGATGTCGACGCGCTCGCTGGCCTCGTCCATCACGACCAGCGTGCCGCCGATCGACGACTCGAGCACGATCACCGGCTGCCCCGACGCCGAGACCCGGGCCAGCACCGCCATGCCCTGCGACAGCGCCGCGGCCTCGATGCGCTGCACGGTCTCGACCACGCCATAGCGGCTGTGGCGCAGCACGCGGTGCGTCTCGCTGCGCTCGGTCTCGGCCGGCGCGCGCGACGGCAGCAGCGCCGCCATCACGACCGCGAGACTGCCCGTCATCCACAGCCGGAAGCGGCGGCGCATCTGCGGTTTCGAGAGCCGGCGCCTGTCGGTGCGCGGCGGCTCGGTGCTGGCCGAAAAAGGCAAAGAGAGCGTCGTGTCGTCCATGCCGCGAAGAGTAGGAATGCCGTGTGTCTGAGGCAAGGCGAGCGGCGTAAAGGCGTGTAAAGCGGGCGTGTAAAACGCGGGGCTGTTGCGCTTCGTGCAATGCCACTACACGCCGCGTGTCATGCGCCGGTCATCGCGTGTCGTCGACGATCACGACTTCGTGCCGAAGATCTTGTCGCCCGCATCACCGAGGCCGGGGATGATGTAGCCGACTTCGTTCAAGTGGCTGTCGATCGCCGCGGCCCAGCAGCGCACGTCGGGGTGCACATCGTGCAGCGCCTTCACGCCCTCGGGCGCCGCGACCAGCACCAGCGCGCGGATGTCCTTGCAGCCGCGCTGCTTCAGCAGCGTCACGGTCGCGATCATCGAGCCCGCGGTCGCGAGCATCGGGTCGATGATGATCGCGGTGCGCTCGTCGAGCTTGCCGACGAATTTCTCGAAGTAGTTTTCGGGCTGCAGCGTCTCGTGGTTGCGGCTCAAGCCGACGACGCTGACCTTCGCGCTGGGGATCATGTCGAGCACGCCGTCGAGCATGCCCAGCCCGGCGCGCAGGATGGGCACGACCGTGACCTTCTTGCCGCTGATCTGCTCGATCTCGGTCGGGCCGCTCCAGCACTGCACGGTCGCCTTCTCGAGCGGGAAATCGGCGGTCGCCTCGTAGGCGAGCAGGCGTGCGAGCTCGTTGGTCAGCTCGCGGAACTTCTTGGTCGAAATCTCGTGCTCGCGCAGCAGGCCGACCTTGTGCTTGACCAGCGGATGTTTGACGTCGATGACGGGCATGGTTCTATCCTCCTGACGGGGTTCCCTGATTCGATTCTTCTGCCTTCGAGCGCTGGCGCAACGCTTCGTACAGGCACACGCCGCTCGCGACCGAGACGTTCAGGCTCTCGACCGCGCCGCGCATCGGCAGCCGCACCAGCTCGTCGCAGGTCTTGCTCGTGAGCTGGCGCATGCCGCTGCCCTCGGCGCCGAGCACCAGCGCGAGCGGGCCGCTCAGGTCCAATTCGTAGAGCGAGCGCTCGGCGGCATCCGACGTGCCGACGATGCGGATGTCGCGCTCCTTCAGCTCGTTCAAGGTTCGTGCCAGGTTCGTCACCATGAGGTACGGCACCGTCTCGGCCGCGCCGCTCGCGACCTTGGCGACGGTCGCGTTGATGCCGACCGCATGATCCTTGGGCGCGATCACCGCGTGCGCGCCGGCACCGTCGGCGACGCGCAGGCAGGCGCCGAGGTTGTGCGGGTC
>DATEFR010000033.1:0-4858 GCA_035280545.1 Burkholderiaceae bacterium
GTTCTGCAGCGCATTGAACTCGGGCAGGCCCAGCTCGTTCAGCACGACGATCTCACCGTCGAGCCAGGTGTTGCTCAAGCCCAGGCTCTGGATCTCGTCGCGCAGCCTCGGCATCCGCTTCGTCCAGTCCTGGCGACCGCGCGTGATCAGCGTCGCCTTGCGATCGGCGATGCGCGTCATCAGCCGATAACCGTCGAGCTTGATCTCCCAGATCCAGTCGCCGCGTGTCGGTGGCGCGGTCGCGAGGCTGGCGAGTTGCGGCTCGAGCTTGTCGGGCATCGTCGCCTTCACGGCACCGACCAGCTCGTCGTCGCGGGTTCCCTCGTCGATCGCGGACTTCAACGGCTTCGCGATCACGCTGTCGGGCAACGCGCTGACGACGTCGTACTCGGCGCGCGGCTTCGCATGCGCGTCCTTCTTCTTGAACAGCAGCCACGGCTCCTGCCGATCGCCGGGCTTGGCGATGCGCACCAGCTCCCACAGGCCGGCCAGCTTCTGGCCGTGCAGCGTGAAGACGAGCTTGCCCTCTTTCAGCCCGGCGTGCGGATCGACCGCGGGCTCCCAGGTGCCGTTGTCCCAGACGATCACGGTGCCGGCGCCGTACTGCTTCGGCGGAATCGTGCCTTCGAAGCTGCCGTACGACAGCGGATGGTCCTCGACGTGGATCGCCATGCGCTTGTCCGCAGGGTCGAAGCTCGGCCCTTTCGGCACCGCCCACGACAGCAGCACGCCGTCGAGCTCGAGGCGAAAGTCGTAGTGCAGCCGGGTCGCATGATGCTTCTGGATCACGTACGACAGGGCCTGCTTCGCTGCGGCTCCTTTGCGCGAGGCCTTCGTCGCCGCGGTCGCCGTCTCGCGGCCGCGCGGCTCGGACGTGACATCGAAGTCGCGCTTGGACCAGTAGCGCGCGAGCGGGTCGGCGGGGGCGGCCTTCTTGTCCATGGCCGTGCGCGGCGGCTGCGCTTCAGCGCTGCAGCCGCCGGTACGCGCTGAAGTGCCGCAGCGCGCCGCGCGCGTCGCCGAGCAACTCTTGCAGGCGGCCGATGTTGTAGTGCGCGTCGGCGAGCGCCGGGTCGAGCGCGAGGCTGCGCTCGTAGCTCGCGATCGCTTCGGGCAGTCGCTGCCCATCCTCCAGCGCGACCGCACGGTTGTAGTAGATCAGCGCCGAGGGCGGGCACAGCGCCAGCGCGTATTCGTAGAGCTCGACGGCTTCGTCGGCACGGCCGCTTTCGCTGAGCAGCGCGCCGAGGTTCAGGTACGCATCGGTGAAGTCGGCGCGGCGCGCGAGTGCTTCCTTGTAGGCCTGCTCGGCGCCGCGCGGGTTGCTCGCTTCCAGCGTTTCGGCGCGGGCGAACCAGGTGTCGGCATCGTCATGGTCGACCGCGGCGCGTCGCTCTGCCGCATGGTCGAGGAAGGCGACGCGCGCGCCGCCGCTGCGCTCGTCGTCTTGATCGTCCCGCGCGGGCGCGACCTCGAAGTCCATCAGCAGCTGCCCGCTGTCGGCCGCCCAGTGCCCGTTGCGGTCGCGCACCGCGACGTCGGTACCGACCGCGGTGATGCGCAGTCCGGTCAGCGGCAGCGTTTGGGGCAGCGTCGCCTTGAGCTGCGCGAGCGAGCGCAGGATCTTGCGCGGCGGAATCTTCGAGGCCTGCAGCGCATAGGCGGTGCGCAGCAGCATCAGGTCCTGGAACGTGAAGCGGTGTTCGTTGCGCGGCCCGCGTGTCGGCTTGACGAAGCCCGCGGCGATCAGGCCCGAGACGACGGTGCGCGAGAGCCCCAGCATCGCCTGGACCCGGCGCAGCGTGTAGGTCGTCGTCGCGGTCGTCGTCGATTCACCGGGTGGCGTCGTCGTCGAGGTCGTCGTCACTTCTTCGCACGTGCCTTCGCGGGAGCCGGCGCGAGCACGGCGGGCTCGGCGGCCTTGCTGGCCGCGCGCTTCGCGCCCTTGCGTTCCTTGGTCGAGGCTTCCTCGGCCTCGGCTTCGGCCCTGCCGGCCGTCGTCGTCTTCGCTGCAGGCTTCTTGCCGAGGCTCGCGCGCAGCGCATCCATCAGGTCGATGACCTGCGCGCTGCTCGGCTCTTCATGGCGGGCCGACGCGATCACCTGCTTGCCGGCGATCTTCTCGTCGATCGCCGCGAGGATGCGCTGCTTCTCCTCGTCGACATACTGCTGCGGGTCGTAGCTGTCTTCGGCGATCTGGGCGATCAGCTGCAGCGCGAGCTGAAGCTCGGGCGGCGTGACCGTGACGCGCTCGATGTTCAGATCCTTCAGCGAGCGCACCTCGTCGGCGTACAGCAGCTGCTGCAGCACCAGGCCGTCTTCGACCGCACGCACCTGCACGACGTACTGCTTGGACTTCCACGCCCACTTCGCGAGCGCGCAGCGGCCGCTCTTGCGCATCGCCTCCATCAGCAGCGCGTACGGCTTGGCGCCGCGCTTGTCGGGGGCGAGCAGATAGGCCTTGTCGTAGTAGATCGGATCGACCGCCTTCTCCGGGATGAACGAGACGATCTCGATCGCGTGACTGCTGCTTTCCTCGAGCGCCTTCAGTTCCTCGGGGCTGAACAGCACGAACTTGTCCTTCTCGAACTCGTAGCCCTTGACCATGTCGGCGCGCTGCACGACCGAGTTGTCGCTCTCGGAGACGTACTGCTGCCGCAGGCGCGACCCGTCCTTGGCGAGCAGGTTGAACTTGATCGCGCTCGAGGTCTCGGTGGCCGAATACAGCTTCACCGGGATCGAAACCAGGCCGAAGCTCAACGTCAGGGATGCGATTGAACGGGCTGCCATCGTCGGATCGTCTCTGTGGCGGGACGGTCATCCTAGTCCCGGACGCCGGTCGATGCCACTTTTTGCGGCACGAGCCCGGCTTCGGATGTCGGGCAAAGGCCACGGACGAGGGTTGGCCCTCGCTCGGCCGAGGCCATGATCAACCGACGCCCGCGACGCGCATGATCGCCAGCAGCGCCGGCGGCACCGCCACCGCGCCTAGGAGCACGAACAGAAGGAACGAGTGGCGCGACCACCCATTGGATCGTGCATCGAGCCCGACGAGCAGCCCGACCAACGCGCCGATGGCCGCGCCGCCGACGGCGACCACGGGCATGCTCAGCACCATGAGCGACGGATCATGCGATCCCCCTCGCATCGGGTCGGGTGGCCGTGCCGTGCGCGCTGCCGCACTGCGGTGCGCGCATCCTGCGATCCCCCGGCTATCTCCCCGGCGGCATTATGGACCGCGAGGCGGTCCTCCGACAGCAGACTTCGTCTAGCGGCGGCGCCGGACGAAGGCGAGGGCGCCCAGGCCTGCGGCGAGCAGCGCCCAGGTCGAGGGCTCGGGGACCGGCGTCGCGATCAACCAGGTTCCGTAGCTCAGGCTGCCCTGGCTGGTGTACGGCGCCGTGCCGTCGGTGAACGCGGTCGCGACCTGGCCGTTGAGGGGCTCGCCGACGCCCGAGGCCCACTGCAGCCGCACCCCCGGCGGCAGATACGGCTGCTGCGTGCCCGCCAGCGTGTAGCCCATGACGAGCTCGTGCGCAACGCTGCCGGTCACGACGCCCGTGAAGGCGCCGAAGAAGCTCTGGCCGGCGGCCAGGCGTGCCGGGTCGCTCGAGGAATAGGAGGGCGTGTCGATCCAGAAGCCCGCGTCGGTGAACAGGCCCACCACCTCTGCGAGCGTCGCGATGTGATAGCCGGCGTAGAGGTCGCCCAGGTGGCTCTCCACGTCGTTGTAGGACAGCCCCGCGGTGGCCGAGATGTCGAGCCAGCTGGCGCCGCTGATCGAGTCGTGGATGACGCCGTTGGTGTTGGTGAACTGCGCATGCGCGCCGGTCATCGCGAACATGGCGACGAGCGCCAACAAGTACTTGCGCATGAATCCCCCTCCGATAGGCGTCTGAAACGAACGGGATCGTGAGCTGCAACGGGTTGGCGCAGTCCCGAGCGTCACGTCGCCGGCGCGAACTGTACCGCAGCCTCGAGCACGAACGACGATGGTCCCTCCGACAGGAATCGAACCTGTATTTGCCGCTTAGGAGGCGGCCGTTCTATCCATTGAACTACGGCGGGCAGGCCGGCGCGGATTTTCGCATGGCGCTTCGCCGCAGCCGCCGCATCGACGGCCGCGGCATCACTGCCAGCGCCAGGTCCAGATCAGGTCCAGCGAATTGTCCAGGCCCGACTGCGCGCGCAGCGTGAAGCGCTGCGCGATCCGGTAGATCAGCTGCCAGTTGCCGGCGGTCGCGTTCAGGCCGCGCTCGTAGCCGACGTACCAGCGCCGCGAGAGCTGCTTGCCCAGCGCGATCACGGTCTCGCGCACCTCGCCGTCGCTCTGGCGCAGCGAGAGCTCGTCCAGTCCGATCGCCTTGGTCAGCTGATCGGTGGGGCCGCCGCCTTCGCCGGCCAGCAGGGCCAGCGCCGCGCGCTGCAGCAGCGCCGTGTCGGTGCGACCCAGGCCATCGCTCGCGCGGCCCATCACGAGCCAGCTCAGCTTGTCGATCTCCGACAGCTCGGGCTCGGAGAACAGCCGCACGCGCGGGTTCACCGGCGTGCCGCTGATCGCGACGCCGACCCGCACATCCAGGTTCGGCCGTGTCGCCTCGATGTCGAGCCGCGGCGTGTCGACCGGCCCGTTGAACGTGATCTGGCCACGGTCGATCGCCAGCTTCTGGCCGTACGCCGCATACGTGCCGTCGACCGCTTGCACCGTGCCGTTGACCGCGAGGCGCCCGCCGGGCGACGTGATGTGCAGCTCGCCGCGCAGCCCGGCGTCCAGGCCGCGGCCGCGTACGCGCAGCTTCTCGCCCAGGCCGACGCGCAGGTCGAGCGCGACCTCGCGGCTGGTCGGCGGCGCGACGAC
>DATEFR010000034.1:0-6246 GCA_035280545.1 Burkholderiaceae bacterium
AACCGCCACGCTGACGCCACAAGGGGACAAGACTCAAGTCGTGATCAAGCTGGCGGGTGCGCCGGAAGGGACTCCGCAACCCGCGCACATCCACGACGGCAGCTGCGCCAAGCTCGATGCGAAGCCGCGCGTTCCGCTTCAGAACGTGGTGGGCGGCAACTCGACCACAACCCTCGACATGAAGCTGGCCGACATCATGAGCAAGGGTGGTGCCATCAACGTGCACAAGAGCGCTGCGGACTTGAAGACCTATGTTGCCTGCGGGGACATGAAGTAGATCGCTCAGAGCTGCCCTTCGGTCAGCGTATGAAGCTGGAATCGTCCGCTGCGGTCGACCAACCAGACTTCCACGAACTTCATGGAGCCGTGGTCCCCGCGGGCTGGAAACGGCGATGCGTTGCGAATCATCGCGAGCACTGCCTCGGTCGCATCGGGCGCATGACTGGGTGACCTGACGGCGCGAACGCTCTGCACGTTGCCCGCGCCGTCCACTTCGGTTTCGACCACGACGATCGCATGCACCAGGGGAGGCAGCATGCCTTTGTAGATCCGATCGGCGTACGTGGCATAAACATGCTGCGCCGCGTCGGTTCGGTAGTTCTGCGGGTCATGGGCCAGCGACACCTGCCGCTTCGTTTGTGCGTGGGCCGGCGTGCCCAACGCGGCGAGCAGAGCGCCCGCCAGGACGAGAGTCACGCGAAACATCCTCATGGCAACCTCACGGAGTCGTGGCGATAGGTTCAGTCCGGCGGAAATGGGTTGCGCGAAATGCCGGGAAGGTTCTCGCCCGCGCCCAATGCCAGCGCAGCGGACGTGAAGCGTCGACTAGCGACTGGCTGTGGTGGCGACGCTACGCGCCCGCAGGCGCGGCAGGTCGCCACCCTGTCTCGGGGGTACCCCAGGTCTGATTCAGCCGTCACACTCCCGCCCCGGGAAGACGGAGGGCCATGCTGTGTGGCTCCATCGGGCCAAGGCCCCAATCCAACAATCAGGAGCTCGCATGTTCTCTCGCAGTGTTTCATCGCTGGCCGCCGGCGCCGCGCTGGCCCTAGTCTCCGGGCTTGCCGGCGCTCAGAGCATCACCTACTCCGGCGCGAACTTCGCATCGTCCAGCCTCGGGGCCGACTTCCCGAGCCCCTACGACATCTTTGTCTACACGGCCCTTCCGGGCGGGCCTCTGGATGTGAGCTCTTCGGTGACGACGGACATCGGCACCTTGACGTTCGTGGTCGGCACCAATTGCACGACCTGCGCGAAGACGCCGTCCTTCGACACCCTCATCGACTTCACCGTCAACGGCATCACGAAGCAGCTCGACCTCCAATACCAGTGGAGCTCCACGGGCCCGATCGACACGCTGACGTTCTCGACCCCCAGCGCCTTGAGCTACGACCTGGGATCTGCCGGCACGCTGAACGTGTCGTTCGGCGCCCTCAGCGCACTGTCCGGTGGCGTCGGGACCTACGCCGAGAACCTGAAGGCGACCTTCTCCGTCACGCCGGTGCCGGAGCCTTCGACGTACGCCCTGCTGCTCGCCGGTCTTGGCGCGGTGGGCTTCATCTCGCGCCGTCGTCAGAGCTGAACGGACTGGTCCGATGAAAGCGGCTCGGGGTGACCCGATGCCGCTTTTTTCATGCTCATGCGCTCCAGGCCGAGCATCAATTCCAAGTTCTGCACGACAGCACCCGAGGCGCCTTTGCCCAGGTTGTCGAAAACCGCGCTCAACAGAAACTGGCCCTGTGAGTCGTTGCCGAACACGGCCAGTTGCAGATCGTTGCTGCCGTTGAGTGCCTGCGGATCGAGCCGCGTCATGGCGTCGGACTGAGCGGCGGCTAGCACCTGCACATGGCGGTGGTCGTGATACCGCTGCGCCAGCAGATCGCGCAGCGCCTGGGTTGTCATGGGCCTGCCCAGCATCTGCGCTTGCAGCGGGATGGTCAGCGAAATGCCTTGCCGGAAACTGCCGTACGACGGCACGAAGAAGGGTCGGCTCTGCAGGCCCGAATGCAGGCGGATTTCCGGCACGTGCTTGTGCTGCAAGCCGAGGCCATAGGTCTGGAATGCCAGGGCAGACGCGGCCCCCGGGCCCTCGTGGACCTCGATGCCCTCGCGCCCCCGTCCTGAGTAGCCGGAGACGGCGTGGATGGCGATCGCCGCGTCAGCGCGCAGGCATCCGGCCTCGACCAGGGGGCGCAGCAGCGCGATGGCACCGGTCGGATAGCACCCCGGATTGCTGATGCGCAGTGCCTGCGCGATGCACTTGGGCTGCTGCGACGACATCTCGGGGAAACCGTAGATCCAGTCCGGATGCGTGCGGTGCGCCGAGGAGGCGTCGATGACACGCACGCGCGGGTTGCGGATGCTGGCCACCGCCTGGCGCGCCGCCTCGTCCGGCAGGCACAGCACGGCCACATCGCACTCGTTGATGGCGTCGGCGCGGGCATTGCCGTTCTTGCGCAAGGCGTCGGGCAACGTGACGAGGTGGATGTCCCGGCGCCCGGACAGGCGCGCCACGATCTCCAGTCCAGTGGTGCCCTGGTCGCCGTCGATGAATACGCATGCACTCACGGAGTAACTCCTGCAATGAGGGACGCATGCTGCGGCTTCGCGGTGGATTGGTAAAGTTGAATCTCATGAACGAGAAGTTCAGATAACCTGATGTTCCATGAGACAACTCAATCTCGATCAACTGCGCACGTTGGTGACCATCGCCGAGCTCGGCTCGTTTTCGGCGGCTGCACGCACCTTGCATCTGGCCGCGCCGACTGTCAGCCTGCACGTCGCCGAGCTGGAGTCGCGCCTGGGCACACCGTTGTTGCTGCGCCAGCGGCAGCGCGTCGTGCCGACCGGGATCGGCCTGGGGCTGATCGAGCGCGGCCGCCGCCTGCTCGCCGACGTCGACCTGGCGCTCGAAGAAGTGGCGCGCCAGGTCGAGGGCCGTACCGGCCGGGTGCGGCTCGGTGCGTCTACCGGTGCGCTGGCCTGGCTCCTGCCGCAGGCACTCGAGACGATGGGCCGAGATCACCCGGGCATCGATGTCCAGGTGGTGGTGCTCACCTCGCAGGAGGCCGTGTCCCGCGTGCAGGCGGGCAGCCTCGACATCGGGTTGGTGGCACTGCCCCAGGCCGCTGTCAACGGGGTGCAGATCGTGCCCTGGCGCCGCGACCCGGTGATGGCGTATCTGCCGCGCGCCTGGTCGGTGCCGCGCTCCGTCACGCCGGCCTGGCTCTCCGCCCGGCCTTTGATCCTCAATGACGCCAGCACGCGCCTGCATCGCGTGACCATGGACTGGTTTGCCGCCGCCGGCGAACATCCGCAGGGGCGCATCGAGCTCAACTTCAATGACGCCATCAAGAGCCTGGTGGCCGCCGGCTACGGTGCTGCGCTGCTACCCCAGGAGGGCGGCGCAACCGCGGCGGATTCGAGCATGGTCGTCGCGCCGCTCTCGCCGCGCTTGTGGCGCCCACTGGGCCTGGCCTTCCGGGCTGGCCGTCGCGAGCCCGCCACGCGGTACATGCTCGAGGCGCTGGCGGCGATCCGGCAGCGCTGAGCAAGCTGGTACGGCTCGAAGTTCAAAGAGGTCGGCGGCAGGCGAGCTTGACGACCAGGTTCTCGAGGAACTGGTCGCAACGCTTCATCTGCGAAACCTCGACATACTCGTCGGGCTTGTGCGCCCGGTCGATGCTGCCCGGCCCGCAGACCAGCACCGGCGCATTCAGGTGCCTTCTGAACAAGCCGCCTTCGCTACTTGCACGCCGGCAATGCTTCGACTAAAGTCGAAGCATCATGAATGAAGCGCAAGCCATTGGCGCCCTGGGTGCGCTCGCTCATCCGCTGCGCCTCCGGGTGTTTCGTGCGCTGGTCGTCGTGGGGCCTCCCGGCCTGAGCGCCGGCGCCATCATGGAAGGCGTGGGGGTTCCCGCGGCGACGCTGTCGTTCCATCTCAAGGAGCTGACCGCCGCGGGACTCGTCTCGCAGCAGCGCAGCGGCCGCAACTTCGTTTACCGAGCCGCCTACGCCCAGATGAACGGCCTGCTGGCCTACCTGACCGAGAACTGCTGCGCCGGCGCCGCCTGTGCCGGCCAGCCATCCCAAGCCGCCTGCGGCTGCTGAACCATCGCCCACCGGAGTCCACGATGAAGCGCTTTCACGTTCACGTCCACGTCGCCGACCTCCCGAAGAGCGTCGCCTTCTACTCGCAGATGTTCGGCGCCGACCCAACGCGGCTCGAAGCGGACTACGCCAAGTGGCACCTCGCAGAACCCGCGCTGAACTTCGCGATCAGCGCACGCGGCGGCGAGATCGGCGTCGATCACCTGGGCATCCAGGTCGACTCCGACGAGGAGCTCGTCGAACTCAAGGCGCGCGCGCAGGCGGCGGACCTGACGATGCTCGACGAAGGCGAGACCACGTGCTGCTACGCGCGCAGCGACAAGTACTGGCTGACCGACCCCGATGGGATCGCATGGGAGCAGTTCCACACGCTGGACACCGTTCCGACATTCAGCGAAGCGAAGAAGGCTGGCGCGGTCGAGGCCACCGCGTGCTGCGCCTCCGACGCATCGCGCCGCAAGCCGATCGGGATTGCGGTCAAGGCCGCTTCGGCGTCCTGCTGCTGAGCGCATCGGTGCGCGCGAAGCTGCTGGCCGAGTGCCTCGGCACGGCGTTGCTGCTCGCCATCGTGATCGGCTCGGGCGTGATGGGCGAGCGTCTGGCGGGCGGGAACGCCGCCATCGCGCTGCTGGCCAACACGCTGGCGACCGTGGGCGGCCTGTACGTGCTCATCGAGGTGTTCGGTCCCCTCTCTGGAGCACATTTCAATCCGGTCGTCTCGCTGGCCATGGCGGCGCGCGGCGAGCTGGGCCGCCTACTCGTGATTCCCTACATCGCCGCACAGTTGCTCGGCGCCGTGCTCGGTGCATGGCTCGCCCACGCGATGTTCGACCTCGCCATCCTGCAGTTCTCGAGCAAACCGCGTTCGGGACCGGGGCTGTGGCTTGCCGAAAGCGTGGCCACTTTCGGGTTGCTGCTCGTCATCCTGCGCGCCCCGCGGCAACGGGCCGCGGCGATGGTCGCCGCGTACATCGGAGCGGCCTACTGGTTCACCGCCTCCACGTCCTTCGCGAACCCGGCAGCGGTCCTGGGCCGCATGCTGAGCAACACGTTCGCGGGCATCTCGCCGAGCAGTGCGCCCGCCTTCGTCGCAGCCCAGTTCGTCGGCGCCGCGCTGGCGCTCTGGGTCCATCGGGCGCTCGGTCCCGTCACCTCCATCCCGGCGTCGCAAGGCGCCTCGACTGCACATGACTGAAGTCACCATCTATCACAACCCGGCGTGCGGCACGTCGCGCAACACGCTGGCGCTCATCCGCCATGCCGGCATCGAGCCGGTCGTGGTCGAGTACCTGAAGACGCCCCCGACGCGAGAGAAGTTGCGCGAGCTCGTGGCCGCGACTGGCGAGCCCGTGCGCGCGCTGCTGCGCGCGAAGGGGACGCCGTATGACGAACTCGGCCTGGGCGATCCGAAGTGGACCGACGAGCAGCTGCTCGACTTCATCGTCCGGCACCCGATCCTGATGAACCGTCCGGTGGTCGTCACGCCGCTCGGAACGAAGCTGTGCCGCCCGTCGGAAGCCGTGCTCGAGCTGCTGCCCGTGGGCCCGCTGCCCACCTTCACGAAGGAGGATGGCGAAGTGGTCCAAGACAACGGAGCGCGCCGCGTCCGATGACGCATGCGCGCTGCCGAGTCTTTCCAATGGCTCACCAGCCCGTCGACACGTACTGGTTGCCGGCGGCCTTGTAGCGCTCGATCGCAGATTTCAGATCCGCGTACTGCTCGCAGTTCGCCGAACACTCGACGGACAGCGTGGCGAGGCGGGCTTGCGCCTTGTCGAGTTCGCCCTTCATCAGGTACAGCTCGCCGGAGTACTCGAGCGTGTTGCGATGGTGGGGATCGATCCGCAGCGCTTCGTCGTAGTACTTTTCAGAGGCGGCCAGGTCCGGCGTCTTGCCCTTGCGCAGCGTGTAGCCCATCAGGTTGTTCCAATCCGCGCTGGTCGTGTCGTTGACGCGCCTGAGCTCTTCGATCGCGGCCGGCCACTGCTTGGCGGCGATGAGGGTGCGCGCATGGCCCAGCTTGTCTGCAGGGGCGGCCGGGGTCGCGGCGCGCGCGGGCGGTGCGGTCGGCGCAGTGTCGGCGGCGTGCGCCACATGGAAGAAGAGCGAGGCAACGGACAGGGTGAGGACTCG
>DATEFR010000035.1:0-4399 GCA_035280545.1 Burkholderiaceae bacterium
CTCCGACCGCTGGCGCGACGACGCGGTCTTCAGTCGCGACCTGATCGACCTGGCGATGATGGCGCCGGGCAAGAAGCTGCTGCGCGAGGCCACCGACAAGGCGAAAGAGGCCTACGGCGCAAGCATCGAGGCGGATCTGACCAAGGCCATCACGAACCTGCGCGAGCGGCCGCATCGGCTCGATCAGTGCATGCAGGCGATGCAGATCACGACGATTCCGAAGGCCGTGCTGTGGTCGCGCATCAAGGCGCTGATGCCGCGCCCGGTCGTCTAGGCCGCTGGCGCGCGTTCAGTGCAGCGTCGAGCCGCCCGGCGCAGTGTTCATCACCGTGAACACCGGCTGGCCGACGCTGCGGTCTTCGATTTCCTGCTCGGTCGCTTCGCGCACGTCCAGCACTTTCAGCGCGATGCGCAGCGCGATGCCGGCCAGCGGGTGGTTGCCGTCGAGCACGACGTGGTCGGGGTAGGCCTCGGTGACCGTGTAGATCGCGTCGGCCGGCATGTTGGGCGTCTTCGCGCCTTCCGGGACGCCATCGAACTGCATGCCGACCTCGACGCCTTCGGGCAGCGCCGAGCGCTCCTCGAAGAACACGAGCGCCGGGTCGTACTCGCCAAAGGCGTGCTCCGGTTCGAGGTACAGCGAGGTCTCGAAGCCGATCTCCTGGTCGGCAAGCGCTTCTTCGACTTTCGCGAGCAGGTCGTCGCCTCCGTAGAAGAACTCGACCGGCTCCTTCAGCTCGTCGATGAGTTGGCCCTGGGCGTCTTGCAGTCGCCAGGTCAGGCTGACGACGCAGGGGTTGGTGATGTGCATGCGACGATGATCGCACAGGCGCATCACCCGCGGCGACGCACAATGCCGAGATGGACACCCACCTCGCCACGCCGCTGCTCGGCGGCCTGTCGCCGCACGCGTTCATGCGACGGCACTGGCAGAAGAAGCCGCTGCTGGTGCGCGGCGCCTATCCGGGCGGCACGCCGCCGATCGCGCGCCAGCAGCTGTTCGAACTGGCCGCCCGCGACGACGTGCAGTCGCGCCTGGTCGTGCACGAAGGCGCGCGCTGGTCGCTCGCGCACGGACCGTTCGCGCGCCGCGCACTGCCGCCGCTGAAGCAGCCGCGCTGGACACTGCTCGTGCAAGGCGTCGACCTGCATCTGGACGAGGCCCATAGGCTGTTGATGAACTTTCGCTTCGTTCCCGATGCGCGGCTCGACGATCTGATGGTGTCGTACGCCAGCGATGGCGGCGGCGTCGGTCCGCACGTCGATTCGTACGACGTTTTCCTGCTGCAGTTGCGCGGCCGCCGCCGCTGGCGCGTCGGGCCCTGCCGGTCCGCGCGCTTTCGCGCCGGCCTGCCGTTGAAGATCCTCGAACGGTTCGAGCCGCAGCACGACTGGCTGCTCGAGCCGGGCGACATGCTGTATCTGCCGCCCGGTTGGGCGCACGACGGCGTGGCCGAAGGCGAGTGCCTCACCGCATCGATAGGCTTTCGTGCAGCGGGGCCCGACGAGGTCGCGCAACAGGTGCTGCAGCGGCTGCTCGACGCTGCCGCCGCCGGTGCGGACGAGGCGCACGCCGATGCCAAGACGCGTCTCTATCGCGATCCGGCTCAGCCGGCCGCCGATGCGCCGGGCCGCATCCCGCAGGCCTTGCAGGCGTTTGCCGCCGATGCGGTGACGCGCCTGGTGGCCGACCGGGCGGCGCTCGAATGCAGTCTCGGCGAATGGCTCAGCGAGCCGGCGGCGGGTGTCTCGTTCGATCGCCTGGTCGATCGCGAGCTCGCGCACTCGGGCGACGCCGGCCCGGATCTGCGCGCACTCGACGGTGTCGAACTCGATCGCCGTACGCGCATGCTGTACGACGACCGCTTCGTGTTCATCAACGGTGAATCGTTCCGCGCGGGCGGCCGCGATGCGACACTGATGCGCCGGCTGGCCGATCGCCGCTGCCTGTATGCAGCCGATCTGAGCCGACTGGGCGATGACGCGGGCGCGTTGCTGCACGACTGGCTCGCCGCGGGCTGGCTGCATCCCGTGCGACTCGAAGGAGACTACGCATGAGCTCGAACGGCACGACGGCATCTGCGGACGGCGCGCACGCTGCCGACTCGCCCATCGGCTCGCGCGGCGAATTCCACGTCGCGCTGCGCAATGCCTTTGCCGAGGCGGCCACGCAGGGATGCCGCGAGCTGTGGCTGTGCGATCGCGACTTCGCCGATTGGCCGCTGGGCGAGCGCGCCGTCGTGGAGAGCCTCGCGCAATGGGCCGGCTCGCATCGACGGCTGACGCTGGTCGCCCACAACTTCGACGAGGTCGTGCGTCGCCATGCGCGCTGGGTCGAATGGCGGCGCGCCTGGTCGCACATCGTCCACTGCCGCAGCAACACCGAACTCGAGGCCGGCGAGATACCGAGCGTGCTGCTGGCGAGCGATCTGCTCAGCGTGAGCCTGGTCGATCCAGTGCGCTACCGCGGCCGCGCGTCGCACGATGCAAGCCATGCGGCACGCTGCCGCGAAATGATTGACGCGGTTTTGCAACGTTCGGAAGAGGCCTTCCCCGTCACGACGGCCGGAATCTAGGGAAATCCCGCGAGCTGTCTATAATCGCCGGCTAGGCACCGGAACGCTCGAGTTCCAAATGCCTGCAAAGTTGGGGCTCTGCGAGATCGAAGGGTTCCCAAATACCAAGGCAACCATTCGAACCCAACTGTTGAGGACACAAACATGACCAAGTCGCTTCTGCTTGCTTCCATCGTCGCTGCTGTCGCCCTGGCCGCCTGCGGCAAGAAGGAAGAGGCTCCGGCCGCTGCTGCCGCTTCGGCTGCGGCTGCTCCGGCAGTCGCAGAAGCTGCCTCGGCTGCTGCCAGCGCCGTCGAGACCGCCGCGTCGGCTGCCGTCGACGCCAGCGCCAGCGCTGCTTCGGGCGCTGCGACCGCCGCTGTCGACGCTGCCAAGGAAGCTGCCGGCAAGGCTGCCGACGCTGCCAAGGACGCTGCTGCTTCGGCCGCTGCCGCTGTCAAGAAGTAAATCGAGTCCGTCTCGAAATGCCAAGAGGCCGCCCATCGGGCGGCCTTTTTGTTTTGGGATCGATCTTGGGATCAGGCCTGAACTTGGTGGCCTCGGGCCTGTCTCGAACCTGTCGCGCCTTCGCCGAGCCGGCGGCCAAGAAGCTCAGCTGACCTCGATCCAGTCGAACCCGAGCAGCGGATCGGCGACGACGATGTCGCCCGGCGCCGCGCCGCATACCGCGCTCAGCGCGGCGCGCGCAAGCTCCGGCGTGTTGTTGGATTCGCTCAAATGGGCGGCGACGATGCGACCCAGGCCGTCGTGCAGACACTGGCCGAGGATCTGCGCGGCGACGTCGTTCGCGAGGTGCCCGAAGCGCCCGCCGATGCGTGCCTTCAGCGATGCCGGGTAGCTCGAGGCGGCGAGCATCCGGGGGTCGTGATTGCACTCGAGCAGCAGCGCGTCGCAGCGCTGCAGGTTCTCGAGCAGGTGCGGCGTGCTCGAGCCGACATCGGTCAGCACGCCGAGACGATGCGCGCCGTCGGAGGCGCGCAACTGCAGCGGTTCCTGCGCATCGTGGGCGACCGTGAACGGCGTCAGCAGCAACTCGCCGAGCTCGATGGGCTGGCCGTCGCGCGCGAAGTGCAGCAGCGTGTCGTGCGCGTCGTCGAACTCGGGCGAGCCGATGGCGCGCCAGGTGCCGCGGCTCATCCACAGCGGAACCGCGTGGCGCCGCGCAAGCGTCGTTGCGCAACCGATGTGGTCGCCGTGCTCGTGCGTGACGAACGCCGCTGTGATGGTCTCGATGCCGACGCCCGCTCGCGCAAGCCGCGCCTCGAGCTCGCGCAGCGAGAAGCCGCAGTCGACGAGCACGCGGGTGCGCGTGGCGCCGCTGCCGGCTTCGATCAGCGTCGCGTTGCCGGTGCTGCCGCTGCCGAGACTGCAAAAGCGCATCACGGCAGCGCGACCCCGGACGACGACGACAACGCCTACTTCAGGTCTTCGAGCAACAGCGCGGTGATGCGCTGGCCGGCCTCGCCGTTCTCGGGCACGCCCTGGCCATTGAGCACGCTGACCGTGCTGCTGCGCTCGCTCTCGGCCTTGACGACGACGCGGTAACGCGTCGGGCTGCCGGGGCCGTCGTCCTTCTTGCCGAAGCTGAACAGCTTCGAGAAGAAGTTTGGTTCCTCCTTGCCGGCGAACTTGGGGTCGACGTAGCGGACGAAGTAGATGCCTTGCGTGCGGTCGCGGTCCTCGACCGTGAAGCCGCTGCGATCCAGCGCAACGCCGACGCGGCGCCACGCGCGGTCGAAGCCGTCGTCGACCTGCAGCGTCGCGGCCGGCTGCCCGGCGACGACGCGCGCGCGCGCCGGCGTACCGGGGGCGCCCGGCAGCGG
>DATEFR010000036.1:0-3456 GCA_035280545.1 Burkholderiaceae bacterium
GTCGCGGCGGCGGTGATCCTCGACGATCACAAGCCGATCCGCGGGTTGAAGGACTCGAAGGTGCTGACCGCGCTCAAGCGCGAACGCCTGTTCGACGAGATCCATGCGAAGGCGCTGTGCTTCAGCATCGCGCAGGCCAGCGTCGAGGAGATCGACACGCTGAACATCCTGCAGGCGACGCTGCTCGCGATGAAGCGTGCCATCGAAGGACTGCGGCTGCGGCCCAGCAAGGTGCTGGTCGACGGCAACCAGCTGCCGAAGATACGCGTTCGCGCTGAGGCGGTGATCGGCGGCGATGCGAGCATCAAGGCGATCTCGGCCGCCTCCATCCTCGCCAAGGTGCACCGCGACCGGCTGTGCCTGGACCTGCACCGCGAGCACCCGTTGTACGGGTTCGCCGAGCACAAGGGCTATTCGACGCCCGAGCACCTGGCCGCGCTGAAGGTGCACGGCGCTTGCCCGCACCATCGCCGCACCTTTGCGCCGGTGCGCGACGTGCTGCCGCCGCCGCCGCTGTGACGACAGGCGCGTCGCGGATCACGCGGATCACCTCGCGCAGCAACCCGCTGCTGGTGCGGCTGCGCAAGCTGGCGAGTGAGCCGACGGCGTATCGCAAGTTCGGCGAGATCTGGCTCGAGGGCGAGCACCTGTGCGCGGCGTACCTGGCCCGCGGCAAGGGCGCGGCGCAGGGCGTGATCGGCGAAGCGGCGTGGGCCGACGCGGCGCTGCGCGTGCTGGTCGAGCGCTGCGAGACGGTGCACGTCGTCGACGACGCGTTGCTGCGCGCGGCCAGCGGGCTGGAGTCGCCGGCGCCCGTCGGGTTCATCGTGCCGTGGGAAGGCAGCACAGCCGCGGGCCCGCGGGCCGGCGTGCCCACCGTGGTGCTCGACCGGCTGCAGGACGCCGGGAACGTCGGCACGCTGCTGCGCAGTGCGGCGGCGTTCGGCTTCGAGCAGGTCATCGCGCTGACCGGAACCGCGGCGCTGTGGTCGCCCAAGGTCGTGCGTGCGGGGATGGGGGCGCACTTCGGGCTGCATCTGGTCGAGCAGGCCGGGATCGATGCGCTGGCCGGGCTGGGCGACGTGCCGCTGCTCGCGACCAGCTCGCACGCCGACACGGCGATCGACCGCACCGCGCTGCCGTGGCCCTGCGCCTGGGTATTCGGGCACGAGGGGCAGGGCGTTTCCACCGAGCTGATGCGGCGCTGCACGCGCACGCTGCGGATTCCGCAGCCAGGCGGCGAAGAGTCGCTGAACGTCGCGGCGGCGGCCGCGGTGTGCCTGTACGAATCGGCGCGACAGCGCTCGCGCTGAGCGGCGCAATTCAGTACATCAACCGATCCGGCCGCAGGTCGCGCAGGATCGTCGTCGCGATCTCCTCGATCGACTTGTGGGTCGACGAGAGCCAGGCGATGGCCTCGCGCCGCATCATCGTCTCCGCTTCCTTGACCTCGTAGCGGCAGTTTTCCAGCGACGCGTACTTGCTGGCGGGCCGCCGTTCATTGCGGATCTGCGCAAGCCGCTCCGGGTCTATCGTCAGACCGAAACACTTCTTGCGATAGGGCGCGAGGCTGGTCGGGATGTGGCCGCGCTCGAAGTCCTCGGGGATCAGCGGATAGTTCGCCGCCTTGATGCCGTGCTGCATCGCCAGGTACAGCGACGTCGGCGTCTTGCCGCTGCGGCTCACGCCGACCAGGATCACGTCGGCCTCGGCCAGGTTCTTCGCCGACTGGCCGTCGTCGTGCGCGAGCGAGAAGTTGATCGCCTCGATGCGGTCGGTGTACTCCTGGCTCTTGGACACGTCGGCGAAGCGGCCGACGCGGTGGTTCGACTTCATCCCGAACTCGGCTTCGAGCGGCTCGATGAAGGTGTTGAACATGTCCAACACCAGACCCCTGGAGGTCGTCGTAACGATTGAAAGGATTTCCAGATCGACCAGCGTGACGAACACGATGGGCTTGCGCCCTTCGACCTCGGCCGCGTGGTTGATCTCGCGCACGACCTGGTGGGCCTTGTCGGTCGTGTCGATGAACGGCCGCCGCACGTGGCGCGACTTGATCTCGAACTGCGCGAGGATCGAATTGCCGAAAGTCTCGGCGGTAATGCCGGTGCCGTCGGAGACGAAGAAGACGGTGTGGTTCGCCATAGCCCCGCATCATAGGGAGTCGTGAGCCCAAGCAGGCGGCGTGCCTGGCGCCGTAGAATGCCGCCAGCACCATTCCCGACCGCCACTCGATGCCCGATCCGATGAGCCTCATCCCCGGTCTGCCCGCAGCGTTGCGGGAAGGGATGAGCGAGCGCGGCATCGCACCGTCCGCCCTCGAGCCATGCTCGCGCGTGACCCTGCTGGATGCGCAGGGCCGGGAAGCACCGATTTTTCAACGCTACGGAGCTTTCCCATGTCATCAAGCCACCTGGCGACCGCCCTGGTCGCCCCGTTCGAACACCTGAGGATGACCGACGTCGAGTCGGTGGGCGGCAAGAACGCCTCGCTCGGCGAAATGATCAGCCAGCTGGCCGCCTCCGGTGTGCGGGTGCCCGGCGGGTTCGCGACCACCGCGCATGCGTTCCGCGAATTCCTGAAGCATGGCGGCCTTGCGGCCAAGATCGACGACAGGCTCGCGACCCTGGACACCGAGGACGTGCGCGCACTGGCCGAGACCGGCGCGCAGATCCGCCGCTGGATCGAGGAGACGCCGTTCCCGCCGGCACTCGAGGACGCGATCCGCATCGAGTTCGCGAAGCTGGTCGACGGCAGCCCGAACGCGTCGTTCGCGGTGCGTTCGTCGGCGACCGCCGAAGACCTGCCCGATGCGTCGTTCGCCGGCCAGCAGGAGACCTTCCTGAATGTCGTCGGCATCGATGACGTGCTCGCGAAGATGAAGGAGGTCTTCGCGTCGCTGTACAACGACCGCGCGATCAGCTATCGCGTGCACAAGGGCTTCGCGCACAGCGACGTCGCGTTGTCGGCGGGCGTGCAACGCATGGTGCGCTCCGATCTCGGCGCGGCCGGCGTGATGTTCACGATCGACACCGAAAGCGGCTTCGCCGACACGGTGTTCGTGACCTCCAGCTACGGTCTCGGCGAGACGGTCGTGCAGGGCGCGGTGAACCCGGACGAGTTCTACGTGCACAAGCCGGCACTGAAGGCCGGCAAGCAGGCCATCATCCGCCGCAACCTCGGCTCCAAGCTGCTGAAGATGGAGTTCGCGACGCCTGCCGAGAAGACCGCGAGCGGCAAGCTCGTGAAGACGGTGGACACCGCGCAGGAGTTGCGCAACCGCTATTCGCTCAGCGACGCCGACGTGACCGAGCTCGCCGGCTATGCGCTGACCATCGAGCAGCACTACGGCCGGCCGATGGACATCGAGTGGGGCAAGGACGGCGCCGACGGCAAGCTCTACATCCTGCAAGCCCGCCCCGAGACGGTGAAGAGCCAGTCCAAGGGCAAGCCCGA
>DATEFR010000037.1:0-2879 GCA_035280545.1 Burkholderiaceae bacterium
GAGCTCGACAACGTGACGCTGCAGGCGCATCGCGCGAGCGCGACGATCGAGACGCGCACCGCGATGGCCGAGATGGTGCTCGCGAGCCTGGCGCAGGCCCTGGCCGGCGAGCGCCCGACCCACAGCCTGACGACGTAGTCCCGGCGCCTCCGGCGAACTTCGGTTGCTCTTCCCGATCGCGCGGCGTTAAGCTCCGATCCGACACAGGTGAGGCCGAACTCACCGCGTCGGCAGGGGGACTGGCCAGGGAGCCTACGGCACAGAGACAGTGCGGTCACCCATGGGCGAGGCCTCGGCATCGCGTGCGGCTCCCGACGCACCCTCCACGCAGGCAGTGCCGCGCCGAGTGCGCACCGTGCGCGCCTGGCTCACGCTGCTGGTCTTCGCCTGCACGCTGCCCGCCTTCGCCTGTGCCGCGCTGTACATCCACTTCGAGTACCAGCGGGGCCGCGATCAGGTCGTGCAGGATGCGCTGGCCACCGCCCGCGCGCTGACGGCCACGGTCGACCGGGAGCTGGCCGGAACCCGCTCCGGCCTGCTCGCCCTCGCCTCGTCGCCCTACCTCAGCCACGACGATCTCGCGCGCTTTCACGAGCAGGCACGCGAGGTCCAGCGCACCCAGAACGTCAACAACATCGTCCTGATCGACGCCCAGGGACAGCAGGTGGTCAACACGCTGCGTCCCTACGGCAGCCCGCTGCCCGAGGAGCGCAATGCCGCGCTGCTGGCCATGTTCCAGACCGCGCAGCCCATCGTCACCGACCTGTTCGTCGGGCCCGTGGCGCGCCGGCCGCTGCTCGCGGTGGGCGTGCCGGTCGTGCGCGCCGAGCGGGTCGTGTACGCGCTCGCCGCCGGCGTCTGGCCGGACCGCCTGACCACGGTGCTGGTCCACCAGCGCCTGCCGCAGGGCTGGGTCGCGGGCATCTTCGACGGCACCGGCACCATCGTCGCCCGCACGCAGGACGCGGACCGCTACGTCGGTCAGAAGGGGTCGCCCGCGCTGATCGCGCGCCTGGCCCACGGCGGCGAAGGCGTGCTGGACGGCGTGACGCTGGACGGCACGCCGGTGGTGTCGGTGTTCAGCCGCTCCGCTCAATCGGGATGGTCGGTGGCCATCGGCATCCCGCGCGCCATGCTCGCCGGACAGCTGCGCGGCCCGCTGGTCGGCCTGATCGCGGCGACGCTGCTGCTCCTGGCGGCCGCGCTGGGCGCCGCCTGGTACGTGGGGCGGCGCATGGTGCGCTCGATGCGCGCGCTGGTCGCGCCGGCCGTCGCGCTCGGGCATGGCGAACTCGTGAACCTGCCCCCGCTGGAGTTGCAGGAGGCCGATGAAGTGGGGCAGGCGCTGAACCGAACCTCGGCCCTGCTGCAGCGGGCCGTGGACCGCGCCTCGCACGATGCCTTGACCGGATTGGCCAATCGCACGCTGTTCGAGGAGTTCCTGCAGAGCCAGATCGCGCTGTGCCACAGGACGCGCAACGAGGTCAGCGTGATGTACATCGACCTGGACGGCTTCAAGCAGGTCAACGACCGGCACGGCCATGCGGCGGGCGACGAGCTGCTTCGCTGGGTGGCCAACCGCATCGTGGCCAGCGTGCGCGAATCCGATCTGCCCGCGCGGCTGGGCGGCGACGAGTTCGCCGTCATCCTGACCGGCACGCCGGAAGCGGGGGCCCGGCACGTCGCCGAGAAGATCCTCGAACTCGTCTCGCGCCACCCCGAGCACCAGCGCGGCGTGTCGGCCAGCATCGGCATCGCCGTCTATCCGCAATCCGCGCAGTCGATGGACGAGCTGCTGCGTCAGGCGGATCAGGCCATGTACATGGCCAAGGGGTCGGGAAAGCGACGCGTCTCGGTCGCGAACGAAACGCCGCGGTGACTCGCGGGGGTCAGGTGGCGGTCGTGCCGCCGAGCTCGCGCGCGACGACCTCGCAGAACCATCGCACCCCGAACGGCAGCGCGTCGTCGTTGAAGTCGTAGCACGGATGGTGCAGCCCCGGATCGCCCTCGGGCCCCGGCTGCGCGCGCCCCTGCCCCAGCCACAGGTATGCGCCCGGGCGGCGCTGCAGCATGAACGAGAAGTCCTCCGACGTGAACGCCGGACGCGATGCCACATCAGCCTGCAGTCCGGCAGCACGCGCGGCGGCCAGCGCGAGCTCGACCTGCGCCGCCGAGTTGACGGTGGCCGGGTAGTAGCGCACGTAGTCGACCTCGGCCGTCACGCCGTGCATCAGCGCGATGCCTTGCGCCGCGGCGCGCAGCGCGGCCTCGATGCGGTCCTGCGATCCGGCATCGAAGGTCCGCACGGTGCCGGTCAGCGTCACCTGCGCCGGCAGCACGTTGTGGCTGTGCCCGCCTTCGATGCGCGTGACCGACAGCACCGCCGATTCGGCAGGATCGATCTGCCGCGAGACGATCGTGTTGAGCTGCGCGACGAGCTGGCTCGCGGCGAGGATCGCGTCGGGCGTGTGGTGCGGCTGCGCCGCGTGCGCGCCGCGCCCGCGCAGCACGATGTCGAAACGATCGGCCGCCGCCATCATCGCGCCGGCACGCGACTGCGCCCGGCCCAGCGGCAGGTCGGGCCAGTTGTGCAGTGCGTAGACCGCATCGCACGGGAAGCGCTCGAACAGGCCCTGCTCGATCATCGCGCGTGCGCCGCCCTTGCCTTCTTCGGCCGGCTGGAAGATGAAGTGCACGGTGCCGTCGAAGCCGCGCGTGCGCGCCAGCTGGCGCGCCGCGCCGATCAGCATGCTGGTGTGGCCGTCGTGCCCGCAGCCGTGGTGCCGGCCGTGGTGGCGGCTCGCATGCCCACGCTGGCCCAGCTCGACGATGGGCAGCGCATCCATGTCGGCGCGCAGGCCGACGCTGCGCCGGCTCGT
>DATEFR010000038.1:0-4457 GCA_035280545.1 Burkholderiaceae bacterium
GGCCGCGGCGACCAGCCCGGCCCAGAAGCGGCTGCGGCCGCCGCCGCCCACCAGCGTCGCCTCGACCAGCCGGGTGCCGGCGGCTTCGAGCGCCGCTTGCCCGTCAGCGAGCGAGAACGCGACGCCTTCGAGCACCGCATAGGCCAGTGCCGCCGCATCGGTGCGCGTCGTGAGCCCGAAGAACACCCCTTGCGCGGCCGCGTCGTTGTGCGGCGTGCGCTCGCCGTTCAGGTACGGCAGGAAGATCGGCGCGCGGTCCAGATCGGCGCCCTCGGCCAACTGCGCGACCTCGGCCTCGCTGCCGCGGCCGAGCACGTTGTGGGTGAGCCAGCTCAGACTGGTCGTGGCCGAGAGCGTGACCGTCATCTGCAGCCAGCGCTGCGGCAGCGCATGGCAGAACGCGTGCACCGCCTGCGCCGGGTTCGGTGCGAAACGGTCGTTGGCGACGAAGATCACGCCCGAGCTGCCGAGGGAGACGAATCCCTGGCCCGCATCGACCGCGCCGACGCCGATGCCGGAGGCCGCGTTGTCGGCGGCGCCCGCCGCGACCACGGCCGCATGCGACAGGCCCCAGCGCGTGCGCAGTGCCTCGCGCAGCGTGCCGACCGGCTGCGAGCCTTCGTGCAGCGGCGGCATCTGCCGTCGGCTGAGGCCGGTGGCGGCGAGCAAGGCGTCCGACCAGTCGCGCTGCGCGACGTCCAGCCACAGCGTGCCGGCCGCATCGGACATTTCGGTCGCGAGCTGGCCGGTCAGGTGCAGCACGAGGTAGTCCTTGGGCAGCATCACGGTCGCGACGCGCGCATGGACGTCCGGCTCGTGCTTGCGCAGCCAGGCGAGCTTGGGCGCCGTGAAGCCCGGCATCATCAGGTTGCCGCCGATGGCGCGCGACTCCGGCACCGCCGCCTCGAGCTCGGCGCATTCGACGTGCGAGCGCGTGTCGTTCCACAGGATCGCCGGGCGCAGCACGCGGCGCTCGGCATCGAGCAGCACGGCGCCGTGCATCTGCCCGGAGATCGCGATCGCGCGCACTTCGGCCAGCGCCGCCGGCGCGGCGGCTTTCAGCGCGGCGATCGCCTCGTCGAGCGCCCGGACCCAATCGTCGGGGTGCTGTTCCGAATGCTGCGGCGCCGGCCGCGAGATCGTGAGCTTGACGCCGTGGCTGGCGACGACGGCCTGCGCGTCGTCGACGAGCAGTGCCTTGACTTCGGATGTGCCGAGATCGATACCGAGATACATGACGCGACGTTACCTCATCCGGCCTGGAACCCGCCATCGACCGCGATGCATGCGCCGTGCACCATCGAGGCTTCGTCGCCGAGCAGGAACGCGATCACCGAGGCGATCTCGCCCGACTCGGCGAAACGGCCCAGCGGCAGCCGCTCGAGCATGGGCCGGGCGCGCGCCGGATCGCCCCAGGCCTGGTGGCCCATGGGCGTCAGCGTGACGGTCGGGTTCACGCTGTTGACGCGGATGCCGTGGCCGCCGAGCTCGACCGCCATCACCCGCGTGATCGCATCCAAAGCCGCCTTCGATGCGCAGTACGCGGTGTGACGCGCGAAGCCGAGGTTGGCTGCGACGCTCGAGACGTTGACGATGGCGCCGGTCGCGCCGCGGGCGAGCCAGTCGCGCACGACGACCTGCGCGACGATCATGGGCGCACGCGTGTTGACGGCGATCGTCTCGTCGAATTCGTCCAGCGACGTGTCGAGAAAACTCGCGAGCCGCACGATGCCGGCGCAGTTGACCAGCCCGTCCAGCGGCAGCGCACGTTCGACCGCGACACGCGTGGCCGATGCGTCGGCCAGGTCGACCGCGATCGTCTCGCAGCCGGTTTTGGCTGCGAGCGATGCGAGGTCGGCCGGGTCGCGGCTCAGCGCGACGACCCGCGCGCCGCGTGCATGCAGCGCGATCGCCGTCTCGCGGCCGATGCCCTTGCCGGCGCCGGTGATGAGGATGCGTTTGCCGGCGAGGCTCATCGCAAGACCCTCACCCCAACCCTCTCCCGCAAGCGGGAGAGGGGGCAACTGGCGCGATCGCGTCGCTCTTCCGCAAGCGGGAGAGGGAGCAAGTCGATGCGATCGTCCCCCTCTCCCGCAAGCGGGAGAAGGAGCAAGCTGGCGCGATCGTCTCCCTCTCCCGTAAGCGGGAGAAGGAGCAAGCTGGCGCGATCCTCTCCCTCCCCCGCTTGCGGGAGAGGGCCAGGGGTGAGGGCAAGATACTCACAGCGCCTTGCCCTGCGCGTCGAACAGATAAGCCTGCTCGGCACCGGCCCCCAGGCGCAGCAGGTCGCCGCGCGTGGTGCTGTGGCGCCCGGCGGTCTGCACCGTCACGCGCGTGCCGTCGGCCGTGCGCGCGTACAGCTGCGAACTGCCGCCGAGGTTCTCCGCATACTCGGAGGTCACCGAGAGCGTCACCGGCGCGCCGGCCGCCTCCAGCGTCAGGTGCTCGGGCCGCAAGCCCAGCATGACCTCGTCGCCCGCGGTCACGATCGCGCCGTTGCGCAGCGGCAGCAGCGCGCCTTCGAGGGCAGGGTGCGCGAGCCGCACCTGCCGGCCCTCGACCGACGCGACCCGCGCCGGCAGGAAGTTCATGCGCGGCGAACCGATGAAGCCGGCCACGAAGGTATTGACCGGCCGGTCGTACAGCTCGGCCGGCGTGCCGACCTGCTCGATGCGCCCGGCGCGCAGCACGACGATGCGGTCGGCCAGCGTCATCGCCTCGACCTGATCGTGCGTCACGTAGACCATCGTCGCGCCCAGGCGCTGATGCAGTGTCGCGATCTCGACCCGCATCTCGGCGCGCAGCTCGGCGTCGAGGTTCGACAGCGGCTCGTCGAACAGGAACAGCTTGGGCTGGCGCACGATCGCGCGGCCGATCGCGACGCGCTGGCGCTGCCCGCCCGAGAGCTCGCGCGGCTTGCGCTCGAGCAGCGGCTCGAGCTTGAGGATCGCCGCCGCCTCGGCCACACGGCGCTCGATCTCCGCCTTCGGCGTCTTGATCATCTTCAGCCCGAACGCCATGTTGTCGCGCACGCTCATGTGCGGGTACAGCGCGTACGACTGGAACACCATCGCGACGTTGCGGTCCGCGGGCGGCACGTCGGTGACGTCGGCGCCGTCGATGTGGATGCGCCCGCCGCTCACGTCCTCCAGCCCGGCCACCATGCGCAGCAAGGTCGACTTGCCGCAGCCCGAGGGCCCGACGAACACGACGAACTCGCCGGCCGCCGCCTCGAGGCTGACGCCGTGGATCACGGCCGCGTCGCCGTAGCGCTTGACCGCGTTGTCGATCTTCAGGAAAGCCATCTCGCGTTGCGTTCTCTCGTTCGTCACTCGTCGTTCGTCACTTCGTCGCGCCCATCGTCAGCCCGCGCACCATGTGGCGCGACACCAGCAGCGCGAACACCGTCACCGGCAGCACGATCACGGTGCCTGTTGCCATGATCTTGCCCCACGGCAGCTCGTAGCCCGACATGTAGCTCGTGGCGATCACCGGCGCGGTCTGCACGTCGCTGCGTGTCAGCACCAGCGCATAGAGCAGCTCGTTCCACGAGAAGATGAAGCTGAAGATCGCCGACACCGCGATGCCCGGCAGCCCGAGCGGCAGGTAGATGCGCCAGAAGATGTCCCACTGGTTCGCATGGTCCAGCCGCGCGGCCTGCTCGAGATCGGCCGGGATCGAGCGGAACTGGTCGGTGCAGATCCAGACGACGATCGGCAGGCAGAACGACAGGTAGATCAGGATCAGCACCAGGTGCGTGTCGAGCAGCCCGGCGCCCTGCGCCATCAGGTACACCGGCAGCGCGAGCACGATCGGGCTGATCATGCGGTTCGAGATGAACCAGAACCACAGGTCCTTCTTGCCCTTGAACTCGAAGCGCGCGAGCGCGTAGGCGGCCGGCGCGCCGAGCGCGATCGCGAGCGCGGTCGTGCAGCCGGCGACGATCAGCGAGTTGAGCAGCGCCTTCGGGACCGTGTCGTCCTGCCAGATCTCGGCGTAGTGCGCGAGCGTCGGCACGAAGGTCCAGACCGGCGGCGCGGCCAGCAGGTCGGTCTGGTCCTTCAGGCTGGACGAGACCATCCAGTAGAACGGGAACAGCGTGAACGCGAGCAGCGCGACGAGGCCGACCAGGTGCAGCGCCTTGCCGGCGAGGCGGGGGTTCATCGCTCGATCTCCCGGTAGAACACGCGGATGAAGAGCCGGCTCAGCACGATCGTCAGCACCAGCAGCAGGATCGCCTGCGCCGACGCGGTGCCCATGTCGAAGATGCGAAAGCCGACGCGCTGGATGTAGATCGAGACCAGCTCGGTCGCCGCGCCGGGGCCGCCGCGCGTCATCGTGAACACCATGTCGAAGAGCTTCAGGATGTCGGCCGAGCGCAGGATCAGCACCGCCGTCAGCCCCGGCAGCAGGTACGGCAGCTGCACGTGGCGCAGCAGCGCCCAGTGCGACTTGGT
>DATEFR010000039.1:0-19733 GCA_035280545.1 Burkholderiaceae bacterium
AGGCGCAACGGCGCGGCACTCGGCCGCTCGGCCGCGGACATCTCGCGCAACACGAAAGCCGGGCCGTCGTGCGCATGCGCGGCGAGCTGCAGCCGGCGCAGCCGTTCGGCGCGCAGGCGCGGCGGCAGCCAAGCGAGCACCGCGCCCACATGCCCGCTCTTCAGCGCCTGCTCGAGCGCCCACAAGCTGTCGCCGCATGGCAAGGCGCCCGATGACAACCCCCGGTCGCTTCGCGCCCACCCCCCGAGGGGGTGCGCAACAGCCTTGGGGCGGCCCGGCGGCGGTTGCGCGGTCCGCGTGTTGATGACCAGCAACGCCTCGACATCGAAACCGAGCTGCTCCAGCGCCCAGGCCGACAGCGCGCTCGGCGGGTCGAACAGCATCACGAGCCGGCCGCTGCGCTGGATCGTGGTCAGGCACGGGCCGAGCAGGCGAATCTCGCCGATGCCGGACTGGCGCAGCAGCAACTCGCTGAGCGCGCGGCGCGGCCAGCCGCCCCCGGGCAGCTCGGCATCGAGCGCGGCGTAGCCGCTGGCGCAAGCCACATCGGCCTGCCGGCCGAGCTGATGGCCGAGCCAGAGTGTCGGATGCAGCAGGTGCGGCGCTTCGCGCAACGCCTGGCGCGGCAGCGGCTCCGGTACCCGGGGCAGGGGCGGTACGGTCGGCGTCATGCGGGGGCGCCCGGCGGCCACGGGAATGGAGAAGAGGTCCATTCGAAAGACTGTATGTTTATACAGTTATTTGTGCAAGCACCCCCGCCTGCGCTCGGGTTTCCGGCCGATCCCGGAGGCTCCGGTGCCGATTCGAGGTCGATCATCTGCTTTAGGCAATCAATCAATTGCCTAAAGCAACTAATTGCGGCAGACTCGAATCCATGCCCAGCCCTGCACCTGCCGCTTCCTCGTTTCCTTTGCCCGAGCGCGTCGAAGCCGTGCGCCGCTTCAACCGCTTCTACACGCGCCGCATCGGCGTGCTGCACGAAGGCCTGCTGAACAGCCGCTACACGCTGACCGAGTCGCGGCTGCTGTGGGAGCTCGCGCATCGCGACGACCTGACCGCGACCGAGCTCGCCCGCGAGCTCGATCTCGATCCCGGCTACCTGAGCCGGCTGCTGCGCGGCTTCCAGGAGCGCGGCCTGATCAAGCGCGAGCGCTCGACCGAAGATGCGCGCCATCAGCACCTCAACCTCAGCGCCGCGGGGCGGCGCGCGTTCGCGCCGCTCGATGCGCGCTCGCGCACCGACGTCGGCACGCTGCTCGAAACCCTGAGCGAGCAGCAGCAGCAGGAGCTGCTGGCCGCGATCGCCGGTGTCGAGCGGCTGCTCGGCGGCGAGGCCTCGTCCGCCCAGCGCCCCCCTTATCTGCTGCGCCCGCATCGCGCCGGCGACATCGGCTGGGTCATCTCGCGCCACGGCGCTCTCTACGCGCGCGAGTACGCGTGGACGACCCGCTTCGAGGCGCTGGTCGCGCGCATCGCGGCCGACTTCGTCGATCAGTTCGACCCGCAGCGCGAGGCGTGCTGGATCGCCGAGCGCGATGGCATGAACGCCGGCAGCGTGTTCCTCGTGCAGGCTCGCGACGACGAGAGCCGCGCGCTCCTCGCCGGCACCGCGCAGCTGCGGTTGCTGCTGGTCGAGCCGAGCGCACGCGGGCTGGGCATAGGCGAGCGGCTGGTGGACGAGTGCACACGGTTCGCACGTGCGGTCGGCTACAGCAAGATCGTGCTCTGGACCCAGAGCAACCTCGCCGCGGCTCGCCACATCTACCGCAAGGCCGGGTACCAGCTCGTGCACAGCGAGCCTCATCACAGCTTCGGCCACGATTTGATCGGCGAAAACTGGGAGCTCGCGCTGGCATGAACGACGTGGCAGCGGCGCGCTGGGCGCCGTGGGCTGCGGCGGCGGTCGGCGTGCAAGTCGGCGCCGCGATCGTCGCGACCCGTGCCGTCGTCGGCGAGCTCGGCCCGGTGACCCTCGCGGCGTTGCGTTATGCGATCGGCCTGCTGACGCTGCTGCCGTTCGTCTGGCCGGCGTTGCGCGACGCCCGCGCGCCGCGCATCGCGCGGCGCGAGTGGCTGCAGATCGCGCTGCTCGGGATCGGCCAGTTCGGTCTGCTGATCGCGCTGCTGAACATCGGGCTCCGGAGCGTGCCGGCCGCCAAGGGCGCGCTGCTGTTCGCGGCGTTCCCGCTGCTGACGCTGATCGTCGCGACCTTGCTGGGCCACGAGCGGCTGGTCTGGCGGCAGTGCCTGGGGGTCGCGCTGACGCTGGCCGCGGTCGCGCTGGCGCTTGGGCCGGACGCCTGGCGCGCCAGCGGCTCGCTGGCCGGCGAGCTCGCGATCCTGGCCAGTGCGCTGTGCGGTGCGGTCTGCAGCGTGCTGTATCGCCCGGTGCTGCGGCGCCACCCGGCGCTGCCGGTCAGCGCGATCGCGATGGGCGCGGCCGTCGTCGCGCTGGCGCTGTGCGCGCCGTTCGAGGATGCGGCCGCGCGGATGCCGCAGGTCAGCGCGCGCGGCTGGGGCGCGATCGTCTTCATCGGCACCAGCAGCGGCATCGGCTATTTCCTGTGGCTGTGGGCGTTGCGGCACGCGGCGGCGTCACGGGTCACGCTGTTCCTGTCGCTGAGCCCGCTTGCCGCCATGCTGCTGGGCGTGCTGCTGCTCGGCGAGCCGTTGCAGGCCTCGCTGCTCGCGGCGCTCGCTCTGATGGCGGCCGGATTGTGGGTGGCGCAAAAACGCGGACCCTTCTCGTCATGACGACATCGCACCGACCCGCCGTCGAATCGGCGCCCTGCCCGTGCCGCGCCCCGGCCCTCGCGCCGCGCTATGCGGACTGCTGCGGCCGCTACCACGATGGCCGTACGCCGCCCCCGGACGCCGAAGCGCTGATGCGCTCGCGGTACAGCGCCTATGTGCTGAGCCTGCCCGACTACCTGCTCGCGACCTGGCACCCGGGTACCCGGCCGGCCACGCTGGAGCCCGACCCGGTCGGGCTGAAATGGCTGGGCCTGGAGGTGCGCCGCCACGCGACTGTCGATGCCGCGCATGCGAGCGTCGAGTTCGTCGCGCGCAGCAAACTGGCCGGCCGGGCCCACCGGCTGCACGAAGTCAGCCGCTTCGTGCGGGAGGATGACGGCCGCTGGTACTACGTCGACGGGGAGATCCGCTGAGCCGCCACGGACCCTTCAGGCGAATTCCTGCCGGATGTTGCTGGCCATCAGCCGGCGGATGATCCAACCCAGCAGCGAGCAGGCGAGCAGCGTCACCAGCACCGCCATCACGCGCGCTGCGGTGACGAAGCCGCCGAACACCTCCAGCGCCTGCGCGGGGATGGATGCCGTGGCCAGCGTGTTGTGGACCACCGACTGCAGCACCTCCTGCTGCAGCCACAGCCCGAGCAGGTTCGCGACGATCGCGAACACCAGCAGCCCGATGAAGGTTCGCCGCGCCCATTCCAGCCGCAGCAGCAGGCCGATCGCCGAAGCGAGGGTCGCCAGGGACACGACCAGGCCCGTGCCGACGACCCACGGCAGATACCCGACCAAGAGCCCGGTCAGCAGCGGCAGCGAGGCACCGCCGGAACCACTGCCGACCTGCAGCCCCGGCATCAGCGATGCAACGGCCGCGTTCTGGATCAGAGCCGACGCGCTCGCGAGCGCGCCCAGCAGGATGAAGATCCAGGCGGTGACGGTGACGAAAACGGAGCGGGCTCCGACGGTGTAGGTCTGCGGCATGACGACGTCCTCGAGCGCGGCCCACGCACACACGACAGCGGCCGCACCCATGATTCTTGAACGTCGAAGATGACAGAACACCCCTCGCCTGGGGGTCGATCCCAAGTTCATAGGGGACATTGTTCTTGCGGCGCCACAGTCGCGTGAGCAACTGTGACCTGCCTGGTGGCCACCCATTGGCGATACCGAGAGTCCCCGTGTGAAACCCGAGGGCCGATGCCGACGCGGCATGTCATCATTCAGCCGCTTTCCGAGAAGCCCCAGGAGTCCTCGAATGAACGGCTTGATGATGCAGCAGCCGCTGCTGATCTCTACGCTGCTGGTCCATGCCGAACGCCATCACGGCGACCAGGAGGTGGTGTCGCGCCGCGTCGAGGGCGACATCCACCGCGAAACGTACCGCGAGCTCGCCGCGCGTTCGCGCCGACTGGCGAAAGCGCTCGCGGCGCTCGGCATCGCGCAGGGGCAACGCGTGGCCACGCTCGCGTGGAACGGCCACCGCCACATGGAGCTGTACTACGCGGTCTCCGGCTCGGGCGCGGTGCTGCACACGCTGAACCCGCGGCTGCATCCGGACCACGTCGTCTACATCGCCGACCACGCCGAGGACACGGCGCTGTTCTTCGACCTGACCTTCCTGCCCGTCATCGAAGCGATCGCGTCGCGCGTGAAGACGGTCCGGCATTTCGTCGCGATGACCGACCGCGCGCACATGCCCAAGGAGAGCAAGGTCGCGAACCTGCTGTGCTTCGAGGACCTGGTCGACGCGCAGGACGACCGCTTCGTATGGCCCAGCTTCGACGAGAACCTGGCCTCGTCGCTGTGCTACACCTCCGGCACCACCGGCAACCCCAAGGGCGTGCTGTACAGCCATCGCTCGACGGTGCTGCACACCTTCGCGATCGCGCTGCCCGATGCGCTGAACTGCTCGGCGCGCGACGTGATCCTGCCGGTCGTGCCGATGTTCCACGTCAACGCCTGGGGCCTGCCGTACGCGGCCTGCATGATGGGCGCGAAGATGGTGTTCCCGGGGCCGGGGCTGGACGGCAAGTCGCTCTACGAACTGTTCGAGAACGAACGCGTCACGCTGTCGGCCGGCGTGCCCACCGTGTGGCAGGGCCTGCTCGCGTATGTGGAAGCGAACGACTTGAAGTTCTCGACGATGCGCCGCACCGTGATCGGCGGCTCGGCCTGCCCGCCGGCGATGATGAAGAAGTTCGAGGAGCAGTACGGCGTCAACGTGCTGCACGCCTGGGGCATGACCGAGATGAGCCCGGTCGGCACGGTCGCGGTGCTGAAGTCCAAGCACACCGGCGCGGGGCACGACGCGCAGTTCGCGGTGCAGTCCAAGCAGGGCCGCGCGGTGTACGGCGTCGACATGAAGATCGTGGGCCCCGATGGCCAGGAGCTGCCCTGGGACGGCCAGCAGTCCGGCGAGCTGATGGTGCGCGGGCCGTGGATCGTCTCGACCTACTTCAAGGGCGAAGGCGGCGACCCGCTGCTCGCCGACGAACAGGGCCGCGGCTGGTTCCCGACCGGCGACGTCGCGACGATCGATGCCGACGGCTACATGCAAATCACCGACCGCAGCAAGGACGTGATCAAGTCCGGCGGCGAATGGATAGGCTCGATCGACATCGAGAACATCGCGATGGCGCACCCGAAGGTCGCGATGGCCGCGTGCATCGCCGCACGCCACCCGAAGTGGGACGAGCGCCCGCTGCTGATCGTCGTGAAGAAACCGAACGTCGAGCTGACCCGCGAGGAATTGCTCGCCTTCTTCGAAGGCCGCATCGCGAAATGGTGGACACCCGACGACGTGATCTTCGTCGATGCGATTCCGCTGGGCGCGACCGGCAAGATGCTGAAGAACAGGCTGCGCGAACAGTACGGCCAGCACCTGATGAGGGCGCCGTCGTGACGGAGCAGGCGCACCGTTGAACGCCGGCGTCGTCTACGCGGCCCTCGCCTTCCTCTGGTGGGGGCTGTTCCCGCTGTATTTCCGCATCGTGCCCGGCGCCCCGTCGGGCGAAGTGCTCGCGCACCGCATCGTCTGGTGCCTCGCGCTGCTGGTCGTCGCGCTGAGCTGGCGCCGCCAATGGGGCTGGCTGGCGCCGGTGCTGCGCCAGGGCAAGGTGCTCGCGGCGTTCGTCGCGAGCGCGCTGCTGCTGTCGGCCAACTGGCTGACCTACATCTGGTCGGTCAACCACGGCCACGTGGTCGATTCGAGCCTGGGCTACTTCATCACGCCGCTGGTCAACGTGCTGCTCGGCTACACGCTGCTGCACGAGCGACCGCGGCGCGCGCAGTGGCTGGCACTGGCGCTCGCAGCACTCGGGGTGCTGTGGCTCACGGTGCAGACCGGCCGGTTGCCGTGGATCGCACTGGCGCTCGCCGCGACGTTCGGCTGCTATGGCCTGCTGCGCAAGATCGCCGTGCTGGGCGCGCTCGAGGGGCTGACGCTGGAGACGATGGTGCTCGCGCCGCTCGCGCTCGCCGCGCTGCTGATCTGGTCGATGCAGGGCGCGAGCACCTTCCCCGCGCCCGATGCGCTGACCAACCTGTGGTTCATCGCGCTCGGCCCGATCACGGCCGTGCCGCTGCTGCTGTTCGCCGCGGGCGCGCGCCGGCTCTCGATGACGACACTCGGCCTGCTGCAGTACATCGGCCCGTCGATCCAGTTCGTGCTGGGCGTGTGGGTCTTTCAGGAGCCGTTCACACCCGGACGACTGACCGGCTTCGCGCTGATCTGGCTGGCCCTGATCGTCTACAGCCTCGACGGCTGGCGCGTCACGCGCAGCGCCGCCGCGGCGGCCTGAGCCACCGCGGCGAAACCCGCCTGCTTCAGGCCGCGAGCGGTTGCGGCGCCGATGTGCGGATCAGATGGTCGAACGCGCCGAGCGCCGCTTTCGCGCCGTCGCCGGTCGCGATGATGATCTGCTTGAACGGAACCGTGGTCACATCGCCAGCGGCGAACACGCCCGGCACCGAGGTCTGGCCGCGCGGATCGACGACGATCTCGCCGTGCCGCGTCAGCTCGACCGTGCCCTTCAGCCACTCCGAGTTCGGCACCAGGCCGATCTGCACGAACACACCTTCGAGCGCGACACGCTTCGATTCGCCGCTCGCCCGATCGGTGTAGGTCAGTCCATCGACCTTGCCGTCGGCACCGGTGATCTCGGTCGTCTGCGCCTGCGTATGGATCTGGACGTTGGCCAGGCTCTTCAGCTTGTTCACGAGCACCGCGTCGGCGCGCAGCTGTTCGCCGAACTCGAGCAGCGTCACATGGTCGACGATGCCCGCGAGGTCGATCGCCGCTTCGACGCCCGAGTTGCCGCCGCCGATCACCGCGACACGCTTGCCCTTGAACAGCGGGCCGTCGCAGTGCGGGCAGTAGGCGACGCCCTTGTTGCGGTACTCCTTCTCGCCCGGCACGTTGACCTCGCGCCAGCGCGCGCCGGTCGACAGGACGACGGTGCGGCTCTTCAAGGTCGCGCCGTTCGCAAGCTCGAGGCCGATCAGCCCGCCCGCTTCGGCCGCCGGGATCAGCTTCTCGGCGCGCTGCAGATTGAGGATGTCGACTTCATAGCGCTTCGCGTGCTGCTCCAGCGCCGCGGCGAACTTCGGGCCGTCGGTCTCGAGCACCGAGATGAAATTTTCGATGCTCATCGTGTCCATCGTCTGGCCGCCCATGCGCTCGGCAAGCAAACCGGTGCGTATGCCCTTGCGCGCCGCGTAGACCGCCGCGGCCGCGCCGGCCGGGCCGCCGCCGACGATCAGCACGTCGTACGCGTCCTTCGCGTCGAGCTTCGCGGCATCGCGCGCCGCCGCGCCGGTGTCGAGCTTGGCGACGATCTCGGCCGCGTCCATGCGGCCCTGGCCGAAGTGCTGGCCGTTCAGGAACACCATCGGCACCGCCATCACCTGACGGTCGGCCACTTCCTGCTGGTACAGCGCCCCGTCGATCACGACGCTTTCGATGCGCGGGTTCAGAACCGCCATCAGGTTCAGCGCCTGCACCACGTCCGGGCAGTTGTGGCAGGTGAGGGACATGTAGGTCTCGAAGCGGTATTCACCGTCGAGGTTCTGGATCTGCTCGATCAGCTCTTCTTCGAGCTTGGGCGGATGGCCGCCAACCTGCAGCAGCGCAAGCACCAGCGAGGTGAACTCGTGGCCCATCGGAATGGCCGCGAAGCGGATGCGCGCAGGCTCGCCGATTCGGCCGAGTGCGAACGAGGGCTTGCGCGCATCGTTGCCGTCGAGCTTGAGGGTGATCTTGTCGGTCAGCGCGACGATGTCGGTCAGCAGACCGTGCATCTCGCGCGATGCGTCGCTGTCGTCCAGCGACGCGGTGATCTCGAAAGGCAGCTTCACGCGTTCGAGGTAGGCCTTGAGCTGCGCCTTCAGGTTTGCATCCAACATTCGTGAAGCTCCTTACTTCTCTGCTTTTTCTCTGTGCGACTTAGATCTTGCCGACCAGGTCGAGCGACGGGGTCAGCGTCGCGGCGCCTTCGTTCCACTTGGCCGGGCAAACCTGGCCCGGGTGCGCGGCCACGTATTGAGCGGCCTTCAGCTTGCGCAGCGTTTCCTTGACGTCGCGGGCGATGCTGTTGTCATGGATCTCGGCGGTCTTGATCACGCCGTCCGGGTTGATCAGGAACGTGCCGCGCAGCGCCATGCCCTCTTCGGGAATGTGCACGCCGAACATGTGGGTCAGCACGTGCGCCGGGTCGCCGATCAGCGGGAACTTGGCCTTGCCGACGGCCGGCGAGGTCTCGTGCCACACCTTGTGCGCGAAGTGCGAGTCGGTGGTGACGATGTACACCTCGGTCTCCAGCTTCTGGAACTCGGCGTAGTGGTCGGCCGCGTCTTCCACCTCGGTCGGGCAGTTGAACGTGAAGGCGGCGGGCATGAACACGAACGCCGACCACTTGCCCTTCAGGCTCTGCTCGGTGACTTCGATGAACTTGCCGTTCTTGAATGCCTGGACCTTGAAGGGCTGGACGACGGTGTTGATCAGGGACATTGAACTTCCTTTGTTGAAGAGAGAGGGGCTAGGAAACTAACAGGGTTAATACTAAGCTATTTGAGAACAGTTCTTAATAGTTAATAGCTATTCAATGAATAAAACAATGCCGGCACGAGGCCGGCATGCGGCAGGGCACGAAGACGGGCCGGTCAGCGCAGATCGCCGGCCAGGCTCGCCAGCGTGTCGGCCGCGATCGCGACATGCGAGGGATAGTTCGTGTGGTCGCAGCCCAGCTTGACCTCCGCGCCGGCGCGGACCGCCTCGCGCGCCGCATCCGGAAACTCGAAGCGCAGGAAGTGCACCGCGGAAGTCTTCTCGTCGTTTTCGCGGTCCAGGTCTTCGTCGGCGATCGCGTAGAGCCGCCGGTGCCCCTCGACCTCGATGAACATCCGGTCTTCGACGCCGATCAGCCGCCCCAGCTCGCGTTTGCGCTCGTGCACGTCGGGGAACTCGATCAGCATCGTCGCCTTCCAGTTCGTGCCGTCGGGCACCAGCGGCAGGTACGCGTCGATCTCGCCTTGGATGCCGTCCTCGTCGAAGATCTTCTCGATGTGCAGCATCTCCTGGATCTGGCGGCGTATCGTCGCCTCGTCCTCGAACTGCACCGTGATGTGCTCGCCCAGGCGCACCGAGCGCAGCTTGCGATGCGCGATCATCTCTGGCTTGCTGGCCTTGCGGATCTTCGCGTAGGCCTCCAGCGTCAGCAGGTTGTCCTTCGTGATGGCCATTCGTCTTCACTCCAATCCATAGGCGATGCGCACCAGGCTCAACGGATGGCTCAGCCGGGCCGCGGGCAGCTTGCCTTCCGCCATGCCTTGGGCGATGTGGTGCCCGGCGAGCGCGCAGTCGGAGGCGATGTAGTCGGGCTCGTCCTTGCCCATCGCCTTGAACACCGGGCGGCCGATCTTCATCGCGTTCTCGTGGTACGGCGTCTTCACGCCGTAGGTGCCGGCGTGGCCCGAGCAGCGTTCCACCGTGTTGAGCTGCACCGTCACCGCGCGGCCGACCAGCTTGAGCATCTCCTCGGTCTTGCGGCCGATCTTCTGCACCCGACCGTGACATGGGATGTGATAACTGACCTTGCCGAGCGGCGTCTTGAAGTCGGTCTTCAGGAGCCCGTCCTTGTGGCGCGCAACCAGGTATTCGAACGGGTCGAACATCGCCTCCTGCACCAGCTTCACATCGGCGTCATCGGGGAACAGCAGCGGCAGCTCCTGCTTGAACATCAGCGTGCACGACGGGATCGCCGAGACGATCGCGTAGCCCTCCCGCGCATACCGCGCGAGCACGGGGATGTTGGCCTCCTTGTGCCGGGCGACGCCGTCGAGGTCGCCGAGCTCGAGCTTGGGCATGCCGCAGCAGCTCTCCTTCTCGACGATCTCGTAGGCGATGTCGTTGTGCGCAAGCAGCTTCAGCAGGTCGTGGCCGATGCCGGGCTCGTTGTAGTTGACGTAGCAGGTCGAGAAGATCGCGACCTTGCCGGGCGCGCGCTGGCCGTCGACGACCGGTCGCTGGCCGCTCGCCTTGTCGGCGCTCCAGCGAAAGCGCGAGGTCGCGAGGTCGGGCAGCCAGGCGTTCGGGTGCACGCCCAGCGTCTTGTCCAGCACCTTGCGCATGGGCTTGGTCTTGTTCAACGCGTTGATCGTCTGCACGACGACTGGAATGCCGGCGAACGAACCATGCGTGTCGGTCGATGCGAGCAGCTTCTCGCCGGCCTTGACCTCGCCGTTGCGAAACTTGATCGCCTTCGCACGCAGCATCGTGTGCGGGAAGTCCAGGTTCCACGGGTGCGGCGGCACGTACGGACACTTGGTCATGTAGCACAGGTCGCACAAGTAGCACTGGTCGACGACCTTCCAGTAGTCCTGCTTGGCGACCCCGTGCACCTCGCCGTCGTCGGTGGCATCGACCAGGTCGAACAAGGTCGGAAACGACTGGCACAGGCTGACGCAGCGCCGGCAACCGTGGCAGATGTCGAAGACGCGCTCCATCTCCTTTTCGCACGCGGCCTGGTCGTAGAACTCGGCTGTCTTCCAGGCGACCGCATGGCGGGTCGGCGCTTCGAGGTTGCCTTCGCGTATCGTCATGCAAGGTCTCCCGACGTGTCCATTCGGTCTTTGTATTCGATGTGTCGATCGACACAATGAAACGAACAAGGGGCCGAAGCCCCCTGTCCGGCCTGGTCAGCTCGCGGTATCAGTCGACCAGCGCATCCAGCGCCTTCTGATAGCGGTTCGCGTGCGAGCGCTCGGCCTTCGCGAGCGTCTCGAACCAGTCGGCGATCTCGTCGTGGCCTTCCTCGCGCGCGGTCTTGGCCATGCCCGGGTACATGTCGGTGTACTCGTGGGTTTCGCCGGCCACGGCGGCCTTCAGGTTGTCGCGCGTCGCGCCGATCGGCAGACCGGTCGCCGGATCGCCCACGGTCTCGAGGAACTCGAGGTGGCCGTGCGCGTGACCGGTCTCGCCCTCGGCGGTCGAGCGGAACAGCGCGGCGACGTCGTTCTGGCCTTCGATGTCGGCCTTGTTTGCGAAGTACAGATACCGGCGGTTCGCCTGCGATTCGCCCGCGAAGGCGTCCTTCAGGTTCTGCTCGGTCTTCGATCCTTTCAAGCCCATGTCGATCTCCTGATAGTGATCCTTGGTGGTACTCGGGCGGCCGTGCCCACGGGCGCCACTTCTCGACGTTACGCCCGCCGATGGGGCATATCAAATACAAAGCGCCAATGGACCGTCATTGAGATGGCCTATTCAATCGGATCAAATGATAGTAATTCTCATCAACGTGGACTGTGGATGGCCACCATCGGTTGAGACGCGTCGCGCCGTCGCGACCGATGTTCGTGAACTAGTTGTCTGCCACTCGGCTCTTGTTCGCGCGTCAGAGCATGGTCAGAAGTCGGGCACGTCGCAACCGGCATCGCCCAACAACATTTTGGTTTCACTCACTTGCGCCCATGAACAGAGGAGACCCGATGCGCACCCTGATTCGAAACCTCATGAAGCCCGCGACCATCGCGAACGTCGTGCTGGCCGCCTCGCTGGTGGCCATCACCGACTGGGGCATCTCGTCGGCCCGCCAGGAGTTCGACAGCTCCGTGACGAACGACTTCACCGCGGCCGCCCTGCTGGCGAAGATACGCCTGCACGGCGAGCGCATGCGGCGGTTCGAGAAGGAGATGTTCATCTACGTCGCGAACGAGAAGAAGCGCGAGGGCTATGTCAGCGAGCACACCGAGTCCTACGGCAAGCTGCTCACGGACCTGGACACCGCCCTGGCGCCGAGCGGACGCGCGTTCACCGATGCCGACCGTGCCGAGATGATGAACTGGAAAGCAGCGGCCACCTTCTACGTGGGCGAGTTCGACCACCTCGTCACCAAGGCGCGCCAGATGCACCTGGCAGGGACGAGCGCATCGGAGGCCGGACGCCTGTCGGTCGAATTCAACGAGCAGATCAAGGCGGGCAAGGACCGCTTCGCGACGCTGCTGAACGGCGCCGGCAAGATGCGGCTCGAGAAGGAACAGCAGGCGCAGGACGCCACCAAGCGCGTGAACAAGACCTTCTCGTCGATGGTCTGGATCACCGCGGGGATCGTGGGTGTCGGCGGCATCGGCGTGCAGCTGCTGCTGGCCCGGCGCGAGCGCGAGGCCGTCGAGCTCGCGGGAAGCAAGCTGCGCGCAAGCTGGTCGAAGCCGTCCCCGGCGCCGCGCGCTCTGAGGATGAAGACCTCGGTGGCCTGATGCGATCGGGCCATCGATCGCAGATCGACGGCCTGCGTCTCGATTCAGCAGCGAGAGATCGTCGAAGGCCCGTCACGGCCTTCGCACTCGCCGCGCCAGCCGGCGTACAGCGCCGCGGCGGCGGTTGCGGCGTTCGCGGCGGCCTGCTCCCAGGAGCCGTACGACCAGGCGTTGACCATCCAGAGGATGGACACGGCCACCATCATCCAGCGCAGCGGCCGACCCTGCATGTAGAACATCGCATAGGTCGACAGCACCGAAGCGACCGACAGGAACAGCGACACCCAGCCCTGCCAGGTGCACGCGGCAACCAGCACCGTCAACGCAGCGAACCCGAGGAACACGCGCCTGCGCAAGCGCTCGCCTGCGCGCAAGGTCGCGGCCGACGAGGCGGTCCGCCCCGCACTGACCAGGCTCAGCGCTGCCGCCGTGTGGGCACCCAGCAGCAGGTTGTTCAAGGCCCAGGCCAACCCCGCAATGCTCGATTGCACGCGCAGCGCGCGCTCGCAACTGCGAGCCAGGGCGAGCACGTTGAGCACAAGCGCAACCAAGCCGGTCGCGGGGATCAGTAAATCGCTGTCCATGTGGCTGATCCGTCCGACGAAAGCCACGGGCAACAACGCACTGGGACCTTTCGAATGTCCCCGGATCTTGCGGCCGGGACGCTAGGCGCGATCGAACGAAGTGAGGCGGTCCGACCCGCGTTCTCTGGCGATGAACTTGAGCAAAAGAAAAAGGCCTTGTCGTCGGACGGCCTCGCTGTTACCGAGCGCCATTCCACCGATTCGGCTCACACCGCCAATCAGCTCGCCACATCGCCCCACGGAGGCAATGAGGCGATCAGCTTCCACTCGGCGCCGGATGCTCGCGACCGCGTGACCGAGACGGTCACGAGCGTCCAAATCAAAGACCCGCCTCAGACATCCACGAACGCGATCATCGCGGGCGTCCCCACCGCGGTGTACTGGCCGCTGAACTGCAATCGACCTTCCGGCATCACGCGGAATGCCGCGACATGGTCGCTGCGCTGGTTGCAGACATACAGGAAGCGTCCTGACGGGTCCACGCTGCAGCTGCGCGGATACGAGCCGCGCGTCCACTCCTCGCCCACCAGCTGTGCCCTGCCCGAGGAGCCGTCGATCCGGAAGATCGCGATCGAATCGTGCAGCCGGTTCATGCAATACAGGTGACGGCCATCGGGTGCGACGACGATTTCCGACGCGAAGCTGGTGCCGGCGTAGCCCGCCGGTAGCGCGGAAAGTTCCTGCTCGACGCTGAGGTTGCCGGTCGATGCGTCATAGGCCATCACGCACAAGGTCGATGATTCTTCGTTCAACGAGTAGAACCAACGGCCGCTGGGATCGAAGGCGAAGTGACGCGGCCCGGCGCCCGCCGAGGATGGCGTCGTGCGCGGATTCAGCAGCAATCCATTGGCGGAATCGAAGGCCCAGACGATCGTGCGATCCAGGCCCAGGTCGTTGGCGATCACGAAGCGGCCGGCAGGATCGCTCTGCACCATGTGCGCGTGCGGCGCGTCATGCCCGCTGATCGCGAAGCTGCCGGGAGGCGCGAGCTGGGCGCGGTCGGGTCCCAGGGTGCACGCGGCTGCGCCGCAGGCGCTCGCATCGGCCTGCACGACGCTGGTACCCAGGAGACTGCCGTTCGGCGCCAATCGAAGCACGGCCACGTTGCCGCCCGCGTAGTTCGCGACGAAAGCGAAGCGGCCGCCGGGATGTACGCTCAGATGCACAGGCGCGCCGCCGCCGGAACTCACCGTGTTCAACAGTCGGAGATTCCCTCCTCCCTCGACCGCATATGCGCTCACGGAGCCGGTCGTGCCGCCGTTGAAGTCCGTGATCTCGTTGCATGCGTACAGCACCTGTCGCGTGCGGTCGAAGGTCAGCCATGAGGGATTGGCCGCGGGGGCGGCCAGCACGGCCTCGCTCAATCGGCCCGAGGACGGATCCAGCGTCACGCGGTAGATGCCTTGCCCGTTGGGCCCATAGGTGCCGATGAAGGCCGTCGCACCGTAGGCACCGGCACGTGCGTGGCCGGCGCCGATGCTGAGCATGGCCGCACCGGCCCCGGCCGCTTGGAGCAGCCTTCGCCGGGACATGATCGATTCGAGTGCGGCATTCGACACTGGAGAAGTCATGAGCAAGTCCTTTCAGGATGTGCGGCCTCGCGGCCAGGGAACGACATGCCGACACGCAAGCATCGGCGCGGTGGGGAAACGTCATCGGGGTTGCGCGGAGAAAACGGCATCCCTCACGCCCCGCGCAACCGGGGCGCTGCTGGTCAGCTCATGGGATGCCGCGCCGGGGCGGCTACGGACTTCGCTGCGGGCGTCTTCGCATCAGACTCCCTCCCCGTCCCGTTCGGCCTTGGACCACGACCAGGCAACGGCCGAGTGCGAGTCGCTGTCGATGCCGTGCTCCTCGAGCACGCGCTTGAACTGCTGCAGACGAGCGGCCGCGTGGGGGCCCATGCGTTGGGCCACGAGCACCGTCACGATCTCGATCACCATCAGGTGCGCGACATAGGCCTCGGTGCCGACACGCATGACCGCATCCTGCGGCACGGTCACGCCCAGCACCACGTCGGCCGCCGCGGCGAGCGGCGTGCCGGGCTCGGTAAGGGCAATGACCTGCGCGCCTTGAGAGCGTGCGAAGCGGGCAGCCTCCAGCAAGTAGGGCATGCGGCCCACTTGCGACACCGCGAAGGCCACGCCCTTCGCGCCGAGCGTGCTGGCCGAGATCAACTGGAAATGCGCATCGGAGAACGCGTTCGCTTGCAAGCCCAGCCGGAACAAGCGGTGCTGCAGGTCGCTGCTGATGAACGACGAGGTGGCACCCGCCGAGTAGCAGTCGATGCGCTCGGCACCGACGATGAGGTCCGCGGCGCGGACCATGGCGTCGATGTTCAACTGGTGCTGCAGCAAGGCAAGCGAGGTGGTGGCCGCCGACAGGATCTTGCTTGCCACCTCTGTCGGCGCATCGTCCTGCGTCACGCTGCGATGCAGGTACGAGCCTCGGACGGCGACATCCTGCGCCAGCGCCACCATGAATTCGCGCACGCTGGAGTAGCCGAAGACACGGCACGTGCGAACGATGGTCGGCATGGACACGCCGGCCTTGTGCGCCAGCTCCTCGACAGTGGCCACCACGGCCGATTGCGGGTCGTCGAGGATCGCCTGGACGACGCTTTGCTGAGCGCCTGGCAGGTCCTGGCGCTGGGCAGACAACTGGTCGATCAGGCGGGGATAGGCAGTGACCATGTACCGTCCTTACACGGCGGCGATGCTATATGCGAGCTCTTGCCAGCGTCAATCGAGCTTATGACCAGGTAAACCCTAGCTCTTCGTGTAAGAAATTTCCAAACTCTGCCACTGACCTCCTGACGAGTTTTGGATGCGCGCAAATGAAAGAGGCCTTGTCGAACAAGGCCTTGGTGACCGCTTTCGATTTCTCGCCGCCGACGGCCGGCACGGGCATGGTCAGTACTGCTACTCGGCGAGACAGCCATCGGCGTAGGGCATGCCCAGGGCCGCAATTGAACCCAAGCGGCCTGGCGCGCAACTGAATTAGGGGTCCGCGTCAAGCCTGATGTCGAAGGGAAGTCTTCGACCCAGGCACGTCCCGATGCGCCCACGCCCTGCGTCACTCTGTAGGTGACGGACCTTCGAACCTCTCGTGACCCGCACCATGTCCGATCATCGCTCCGACCCGCGCGCCCTCATGGCGCTTCGACTGCCGCGCGCCGTTCAGCCGCTCCTCACTTGGCTGACCGGCCGTCCCGCGCCCAGCGAGCGCGCGCGCGTACGCGCCCCGTGGACCTTCCTGCTCGAGGCGCTCGCGTGGACGGTGCTCGGGCTGCTGGCCGGCAACGTCGGCTTCGCGACGCATGGCCTGGTATCGGCCGCACTGATCGCACTGTCGCTGGTCATGACGACTGCCGGCGTCAGCCTGTTCCAGATCGCCGTGTTCCACCGATGCGCCCACACGCAGCTCTTTGCCGACCGCCGGCGAAACCGGCAGGTCGGCCGGATGGTCTCTGCGCTCCTGCTTTTCAAGCACTTCGATCGCTACCAGCAAGAGCACATGAGTCACCACAGCGTCCGCACGCTCCTCACCGAGGACGACGAGTTCACCGACTTCGTGCTCGGCTTGTGCCGGCTCGAGCCGGGGATGCCCAAGCGGCAGCTTTGGCGCTGCGTGCTGACGAGCTTGGTGTCGCCACGCTTCCACACCCGCTTTCTCGTGCATCGGGCGCGGATGTCCTGGATGTCGGGTGACCGCCAGCACGACACCGTCGGCATCGCCAGCTGGGTGCTAGTTGCGGCCGGATGCGCGGCGGCCGGGTGGCTGATACCGTTCTGCGTGCTCTGGGTGCTGCCGCTCACGTTGCTGCTGCAGTTGGTCACCGTCGGCCGCATCCTCATCGAGCACCGCTTTCCCGATCGGGCGCACAGCGGCGACAGGGACAAGGCGTTTCAGTGTCGCGTCACGCTGGGCGTGTTTCCTGGCTCTACACCGCCGGCGCACGATGCGGCCACGGTACGTGGTCTCGTGGCGTGGGCCTGCTGGTGGGCCGACATGCTGACCGTCCAGCTGCTGGTGCGCGTCGTTGTGCTGGTCGCGGACACGCCGTGCCACGACTTCCATCATCGTCGACCCTCTTCGCCGCGCTGGACCGAATACGCGCACGCGAGGCAGGACGACCTCGACGCCGGCTGCCCAGGCTATCCCATCAACTATGGCGAGACGTGGGGACTGATCCGTGCGATCGACGAAAACTTGGCGGCGTTGTCGAGCCTGCCGCGCGACTCAATCGCTCGACCCGGTAGGTTGGATCACCTACGTTGAGTCCTCCGAGGTTGACGCGGCGGCCGACCAAGCGGGGCCTTCTGTACCATCCTGCGCCAAAACGCTCGCCGCCACGTCACCATGATCGAGAAGCTCGAACTGAACCACCTGCGCGTGCTCAGCGCGCTGTTCGAGTTGAAGACCGTGTCGGCCGCCGCGGAAGCGCTCGACGTCTCGCAGCAGGCCGTGAGCCTTCAACTGAAGCGGATCAGGGAGATTCTCGGCGACCCCTTGTTCGTGCGCACTGGCCACGGCATGGTGCCGACGGCCTATGGTCAGCTGATACGGCCGCATGTTCACGAGGTACTCGCGCTCGTCCACGCAATGCCGATGCCGGCGTCGGTCGCGCTTCACAACATCGAGCGCACCCTGAGCATCTCGGCGACTGATCATGCACAGCGCATCATCGTCGGCGAGCTGATCGCTGCTTTGCGTCGTGTGGCACCGCGGATCAATGTGAAGATCTCCAACATCGAGAGCACAAGCCTGGTCCGCCGGATGCAGGAAGGGGAAATCGGCGTGGCCTTCACGTCGAACGGCTATGTGCCCGAAGGCCTGCTGTCGACGCCGCTCTTCACGGAGAGGTATGTATGCGTCGCCTCGAAACCATTGACGGAAGGATCGGATGCGCTGCCTCTCGAGGCGCTGGTGACGCACGACTTTCTCGTGGTGTCTCCCGCGGTGCCGGGCTTCGAAGGTTCGGCAGGCGGCTGGTTCGATCAGCAGGGGCTGCGGCGTCGCGTCGTGGCGTCGGTGCCCTCGTTCTTCATGGCGATCGAGTACCTGCGCCAGTCCGACATGGTGGCCTTCATGCCGTCGCGGCTGCTGCCCTGCGAAGGGCTGTTTGAGGTGCCCCTCGACAAATATCCGCCTGGATTCCAGGTGGTCGCGGCCTACCATGCGTCTGCGGTGTCCGACCCGCTTCTCGCCTGGGTGCTCGATCACGTACGAACCAGGTTCGCCACCGCAAGCTAGCGCCGCTTGTGGCCGTTACAAGCGAGCCGACATGGCCCGCGCGGCGATCCCTTCCTAAGCTCTTGTCCATCTCAACACAGCATTGGACGGTCCATGAGCACGAAGCTGATCAACCCCGCGAGCCTGTATGACGGCGCGCCTGTCGGCATGTCCCAGGCGAAGATCGATCTCGAATCACGATTCGTCTTTGTCTCGGGCCAAGTCGACTGGGACCTGGACTCGCGCGCCCGGCATGCCACGCTCGAGGGGCAAGCCGAAGGCGCGATCGAGCACCTGAGCACGGTGCTGCAAGAGGCCGGTTCTTCGCTCGAGAACGTGCTGCAGCTGCGTGTCTATGTTCGCGGCGAACTGGCGGATGGCATGTCGCAGCTCGTTCCGGTCCTCGCCCGCCATTTCGGCGCAGTTCGTCCCGCCTTGACGGGCATCGGTGTGGCGTCGCTGGCATCGCGCGACACGCTGATCGAGATCGAAGCGTTGGCAACGTTGCCCAGGAAAGTCGACGTCGGCACGATCGACGTCCGGCCGATCGCCCAAGGCTAGTCCGCCGGTGGCTCTGGTCCGTTCGTGCGGCGGCTCAGCGCCGATACGGGTTGTCGGGGTAGCGGTCGTAGCGGTTGGGGACACCGTCGCCATCACGATCACGGTCATGGCGATAGGGAATGCCATCGCGGTCCCGGTCGTGAACGTAGCGTGGCGAATAGGCGTGTGGAGGCACCACCACGCAGGCGCTGAGACCGGTCAGCGCTGCTGCGCCGAGGGCGACGAGGGAAAGACGCTTGAACATGTTTCGTTCTCCTGCAGTTCCGCTTCGCGGATCATTCAATCCCAGCCGTGACGGTCGCGGTACGGCGAACGGTCCCAGTGCTGGTGACGACGCTCCCACTCGCGGCGTTGCCACTCACGATGCCGCCACTCCCTCTCACGCTCCATCTCGTAGCGATACGACGACCGCCACGGACGCTCGTAGACCACCACGGGAGGTGCCTCGTACACCGCACGAGGTTGAACGTAGACAGGCTCGGCCCGTACGAACGGCTGCGGCAACGGCGGCGACACGAGGACGGGCAGCGGAAGACCGATCGAGACCTGCACGTCGGGGCTGGCTTGCGCGACCGACGCGGTACCGAGAACGGCGCCGATCAGGACAGTGGAAGCGATGAGTCTCTGGAAGAAGGGGCGCTTCATGGTGGCTCCTTGTGTTGCGGTGAGGTCATCTTGCGCGACCCCCCATGAACGCCACCTGAACGAACCCGAGTTTTTCAGGCCGCCCGCAGGATGATCTCGACCCGGCCGCCGCCGAGGTCCGAGCGGGTCAGGATCAGCTCGCCGTCGTGGCTGGCCACGAGCTCGTTGACGACCGCCAGCCCCACGCCGTGGCCCGGGACCTTCTCGT
>DATEFR010000040.1:0-3408 GCA_035280545.1 Burkholderiaceae bacterium
GTCGTCGCGCAGCGACGACCGCCACATCATGAGCCCCTGCCGGGTGCCGCCTGCCGCGACGCTCGGTCGTCGACAGCGGTTCGACCGTCAACGGGCGCAGTGGAGGAACCGAGATGAGTGCAATGCTGCTTCTTGCGCAGCTGCTCAACGGGCTGCAGTACGGCGTCCTGCTGTTCCTGCTCGCGGCCGGGCTGACGCTGGTGTTCGGGATCATGAGCTTCGTGAACCTCGCGCACGGCTCGCTGTACATGCTGGGCGCTTATGCCGGTGCGGTGGCCTACGGCGCGAGCGGGTCGTTCGCGCTCGCGGTCGTCGCGGCGATGGCGGCGGCGCTCGCGCTGGGCCTGCTGCTCGAGGTGACGGTCGTCTCGCGGCTGTATCGGCGCGATCACCTCGATCACGTGCTCGCGACCTTCGGCCTGGTGATGTTCTTCAACGAGCTGGTGCGTCTGGTCTGGGGGCCGCAGCCACTCTTCGTCCAGGTGCCGCAGGTGCTGGAGGGGACGGTCGAGGTCTTCGGGTTCAGCTACCCGGCGTACCGCTTCGCGATCCTGGTCGCCGGGCTGCTGGTTGCGCTGGGGTCGTACGGGCTGATCCACAAGACGCGCATCGGCATGCTGATCCGCGCCGGCGCGCAGAACCCGCAGATGGTCGCCGCGCTGGGTGTCAACATCGGGCTGCTGAACGCGCTGCTGTTCGGGGTCGGCGCGATGCTCGCGGGCCTGGCCGGCGCGATCGCGGGCCCGGTGTTGTCGGTGCAGTCGGGCATGGGCGAGCCGGTGCTGATCACGACGCTGGTCGTCATCGTGATCGGCGGCATCGGCTCGGTCAGCGGTGCGCTGTACGCGGCGCTGATCGTCGGTCTGGTCGACACGCTGGGCCGCGTGTTCCTGCCGCTGCTGTTGCGCCAGGTCGCCGAACGTTCGCTGGCCGATGCGGCCGGCCCGGCGCTCGCCTCCATGAGCGTGTACCTGCTGATGGCGCTGGTGCTGGCGTTGCGGCCGCAGGGGCTGTTCCCTGCGCGGCACGGCTGACGGAAAGGGGCACGCATGACTCGCTCATCGTTTCCTCGCCCGAACGCCGCCACGGTGGTTGTGTGGCTGCTGTTCGCCGGCTTCGCGGCGGTGCCGTTCGTGGCCGGCGCGATCGCGCAGCCGTTCTGGGTGTCGTTCTTCGCGCGCATCATGATCTACGCGATCGCCGCGTCGGCGCTGAACCTCGCGCTCGGGTACGGCGGGCTCGTCAGCTTCGGGCATGCGCTGTTCATCGGCTTGGGCAGCTATGCGGTCGCGCTGCCGGCGTTCCACGGCGTGGCCAACGGCTGGGCGCACCTCGCCTGGTGCGTAGCCGGCTCGGCGCTCGTGGCGCTCATCGTCGGCGCCATCAGCCTGCGCACCACCGGCATGGCGTTCATCATGATCACGCTCGCGTTCGCGCAGATGGGCTACTTCGTGTTCGTCAGCCTGAAAGCCTACGGCGGCGACGACGGACTCCCGGTGGCCGCGACCAGCCGCTTCGGCGCGCTGGACCTCGGTGCGATGCCGTGGCTGTACGGCACGGCGCTGGTCGTGCTCGCGCTCGTCACCGTGTGGATGGCGCGCTTGCGCCTCGCGCCGTTCGGCATGGCGCTGCGCGGGGTGCGCCAGAACGCGCGGCGCATCGATGCGATCGGGCTGCAGGCGCGGCGGCTGCAGCTGGTCGCGTTCGTGATCTCGGGCGCGATCAGCGGCGTCTCGGGGCTGCTGCTCGCCAACCTGAATGCCTACGCATCGCCCAGCACGCTCGCGTGGACGGTCTCGGGCGAGCTGATCGTGATGGTCGTGCTCGGCGGCATCGGCACGGTGGCCGGGCCCATCGTCGGCGCGCTCGTGTTCCTCGGTCTCGAAGAGGTGCTGAAGGGCATCACCGAGCATTGGATGGCGATCTTCGGCCCGCTGATCGTCGTGATGGCGCTGGTCGGCCGGCGCGGCATCGTCGGGCTGCTGGACCTCCGGCCCAAGGCGCCGCGCGCCGCGCTGCGGCCAGCGCCGCCGGCGGCCACGGTCGCACCCGAAGGAGGCGCCTGATGGTCGCTGCATTGCAGACCGCGGGACTGGTCAAGCGCTACGGCGCGCTGCTCGTGACCGACGATGTCTCGCTCGATGTCCGCGCCGGCGAGCTGCACGCGGTGATCGGCCCGAACGGCGCCGGCAAGACCACGCTGATCAACCAGCTCAGCGGCGAGCTGCGCGCGGACCAGGGCTGCATCGTGTTCGACGGTACCGACGTCAGCGCGCTGCCGGTGCACCACCGGGCGCGCAGCGGCTTGCTGCGCTCCTACCAGATCACCTCGATCTTCGAGGAGTTCACGGTCCTCGAGAACGCCGTGCTGGCCGCGCTCGCGGCGCGGCGCCACGCGTGGCGCTTCTGGAAGCCGATGCTGGCCGACGCCGAATCGCGCCGTGCGGCCGACGCGGCGATCGCGGCGGCGGGCCTCGCCGCGCAGGCCGATGTGCCGGCCGGCGAACTGGCCTACGGCCAGCGGCGCCAGCTCGAGCTCGCGATGACGCTGGCCGCGCAGCCGAAGTTCCTGCTGCTCGACGAGCCGATGGCCGGCATGAGCGTGCAGGAGTCCGCCGCGGTGATCGAGCTGCTGCGCGGCCTGAAGCGCCGCTACACGATCCTGCTGGTCGAGCACGACATGGATGCGGTGTTCTCGCTCGCCGACCGCATCACCGTGCTGGTCTACGGTCGCGTGATGGTCACCGGCACGCCGGCGCAGATCCGCGAGCATCCCGAGGTGCGCGCGGTGTACCTGGGTGAAGAGGCCGCCGGATGAACCATCCCCATCTCTCGGTGCGCAACCTGCAGGCCGGCTACGGCCGCGCGCAGGTGCTGTTCGGCGTCTCGTTCGACGTGCGGCCCGGCGAGGTCGTCACGCTGCTCGGGCGCAATGGCATGGGCCGCTCGACGACGGTCAAGTGCCTCTTCGGCCTGCTGGCCAGCAGCGCTGGCGAGATCGAGATCGGCGGCGTGCGCACACGCGGCTTGCCGCCGCACCGCATCGCGCGTCTAGGCCTCGCGCTGGTGCCCGAAGGCCGCCAGATCTTCACCGGGCTGACGGTCGAGGAGAACCTCGTCGCGACGGCGCGCGGTGCACGCCACGACAAGGGGGCCAGTGCCTGGACGCTGCCTCGCGTCTACGAGTTCTTCCCGCGCCTGCGCGAGCGCCGCCACAACCTCGGCTGGCAGCTTTCCGGCGGCGAGCAGCAGATGCTCGCGATCGGACGCGCGCTGATGACCAACCCGACGCTGCTGGTGCTCGACGAAGCGACCGAAGGGCTCGCGCCGGTGATCCGCGACGAGATCTGGCGCACGCTCGCCGAGCTCAAGCGCGAAGGCCTCGCGCAGATCGTGATCGACAAGAAC
>DATEFR010000041.1:0-9525 GCA_035280545.1 Burkholderiaceae bacterium
CGGCGGTGTCGAGCACGTCCCACGGGCGGATCTGCTGCTCGATCATGTTGAAGCGGGCTTGTTCGATGTTCATGGCGTCAGGGTCGGGAGACGTAGGCGAGGCTGGCTCGAAGATGGGCGCCGCATTCTATTTCGGGGAGCATCGCGCCAGCCTCCGCGCTCAGCGTCGGGCCGGCTGCTTCGCCTCGAGACCATGCAGCGCAAGGTCGATCAGTGCTTCGGTGATCGCCTTGGGATCGAGCAGGAACGCGGTCGAGCACGCGCCCAGCGAGTGCTTGTTCATCGCCATCAGCACCAGCGGCGCGACGATCGCATGCACGACCTCGGCCACGTTCAGCCCGGTGCGGAACTCGCCGCGCGCCATGCCGCGCTCGATGATCGTGGCGATCAGCTGTTTCGACGGCGCGATCACCTCGTCGACGTAGAACTGCGCGACCTCGGGGAAGTTGCGCGCCTCCGAGGTCATCAGCTTGATGATGCCGGAGGCGCGGGTCTCGCCGATGCGCTCCCACCACAGGCGCAGCATCATCGAGAGCAGTTCGTCGCTCCCACCTTCGAACTGGCGCACGATGTCGACAGCCTCGGCGATCTGGTTCACGACGTTGTGCCGGACCACTTCCTTGAGCAGTTCTTCCTTGCTCGGGTAGTACAGGTACAGCGTGCCCTTCGAGACGCCGGCGCGCGCCGCGACATCCTCCGAGCGGGTCGCCGCGAAGCCGCGTTCGACGAACAGGTCCAGCGCGGCATCGAGCAGCTCTTGCGGGCGCGCCTCCTTGCGGCGCTGGCGCTGCGGGGCACGCGCCGCATGGGCTGCAGAGTCGGGGACGGAGGAGAGGGCGTTGCGTGAGGTCATACTGACTAGTGGGTCAGTAATGTAGCGATCGAGTGGGAACGGGTCAAGCCGGGGGCCGGGCAGTGGCCCCGCCGGATGCGGCCGGAAACATGCCGCGGCAGCCCTCTGCCTAGAATCGCCGCCCATGCCTTCTCCTCGTCGCCGCGTCGCCGCGGTCGTCACATTCGGCCTGGCGCTTGCGCTGGCGGCCTGCGCCGCGCTGCTGGGCCCGCGCACCATCGACATCCCCGAAGCGCGGCTGCAGCAGCTCGTGGCGCGCCAGTTCCCGCTGAAGGGTCGTGCGCTCGAGCTGCTCGACATCAACATCGCCGTGCCGCGCCTCGGGCTGCGCCCCGACACGAACCGCATTGCGACCGAGTTCGACCTGACGATAGGCGAGTCGCTGCTGAAGACGCCGTACCGCGGCACGATCGCGCTGAGCTATGGGCTGCGCTACGAGCCCGGCGACCGCACGGTGCGGCTGTCCGACCTGCGCATCGAACGCGCCGAGCTAGGCGAGGCCGGCAACGGCAACCTGCCGGGCGGCGCGCGGCGCCAGCTCGATCGTGTAGGCGCGACGATCGCCGAGAAGGTGCTGGGCGACCCGGTCGTCTACACGCTGACCGCGAAGGATCTCGAGGCGGTGCAGGGGCGCGGCTACCAGCCGGGCGATATCCGTGTCACGACCAGCGGGCTGACGATCACGCTGGTACCCGAGGCGGCGCGCTGAAGAGCGCAGGGCGCGAACGCTTCTTGCTTCCCTTTCTTTCAATGAATCTTCGGAGTCTCTCTTGGACCTGATTCTTCTCGTCAAGGCCGCGATCATGGGCATCGTCGAAGGCCTGACCGAATTCCTGCCGGTCTCCAGTACCGGCCACCTGATCCTCGCCGGCTCGCTGCTGGGCGTCTCGGACGACAAGAGCAAGGTGTTCGACATCGCGATCCAGACCGGCGCGATCTTCGCGGTGGTCATCGTCTACTGGCAGCGCGTGCGCGACACGCTGGCCGGACTGGGCAGCGATGAACGGGCGCGCCGCTTCGCAATCAACATCGCGATCGGCTTTTTCCCGGCGGTCGTGCTGGGCCTGCTGTTCGGCAAGGCGATCAAGGCGCACCTGTTCACCCCGCTGGTCGTCGCCACCACCTTCATCGTCGGCGGCTTCATCATCCTGTGGGCCGAGCGCCGTGCCCAGACGGCCACGCGCATCGCGACCGTCGACGACATGTCGCCGTGGGATGCGCTGAAGGTCGGCGTCGTGCAATGCCTCGCGATGATTCCCGGCACCAGCCGCTCCGGCGCGACCATCATCGGCGGCATGCTGTTGGGGCTGAGCCGCAAGGCCGCGACCGACTACAGCTTCTTCCTCGCGATCCCGACGCTGATCGGCGCCGGCCTGTACAGCCTGTACAAGGAGCGCGCGCTGCTGTCGAGCGCCGACATCCCGTTGTTCGCAGTCGGTCTGCTGTTCTCGTTCGCCGCCGCGTGGCTGTGCGTGCGCTGGCTGCTGCGCTACATCTCGAGCCACACGTTCACGCCGTTCGCGTGGTATCGCATCGCGTTCGGGATCGTCGTGCTGGCGACTGCGTATGGCGGGCTCGTGACCTGGGCCGATTGAGCGGCGGCCCGGCTACGGGCTTCTCACGAACACCAGATCCCACACCCCGTGGCCGAGTTTCAGGCCACGGTTCTCGAACTTGGTCAGCGGGCGATAGGCCGGCTTCGGCGCATAGCCCTGCACGGTGTTGCGCAGCTGCGGCTCGGCTGACAGCACCTCCAGCATCTGCTCGGCGTACGGCTGCCAGTCGGTGGCGCAGTGCAGGTAGCCGCCCGGCTGCAGGCGACTCGCGAGCAGGCGCACGAACGGCGGCTGGATCAGCCGGCGCTTGTGATGCCGCTTCTTGTGCCAAGGGTCCGGGAAGAACACGTGGATGCCGGCGAGCGATTCGGGGGCGATCGCCTGCTCGAGGATCTCGACCGCGTCGTGCTCGATCAAGCGCAGGTTCGTGAGCCCCATCTCGCCGATGCGCTTGAGCAGCGCGCCGACACCGGGCGTGTGGACCTCGGCGCCGATGAAGTCGGTGTCGGGCAGCGCTTGCGCGATCGCCGCGGTCGCGTCGCCCATGCCGAAACCGATCTCGAGCACGCGCGGCGCGCGGCGGCCGAACGCCGCATCGAAGTCGATGCGCTGCGCCGCATAGGGCAGCACGAATCGCGGGCCGAGCTCGGCCCGCGCGCGCGCCTGCCCGGGGCCCATGCGGCCGGCGCGCACGACGAAGCTGCGAATGCCGCGCGGGTGCGGCGCGGGGGGAGTCGGCGCGTCAGCCATGAGATGAGGAGAGTCGGTCGTCGAACGAAGCGCGCGGATTGTGCCCGACGTCGCGGTCTGCAAGGTGCCGATGACGGGGCGATGACGCCCAGCAAATGCTCACAAGAAAACGCGTGTCGTGCGTCACGCGGCGGTCATCGCGCGTCCCTAACGTGCGCCGCGCGACACCCACTGTCACGTAGCGCCCAGAAACTTCGACAACCTTCACGCAAGGCCACTTCATGAACAACCAAGACCGTCGTCACTTTCTCCGTGCCGTCGCCGGCGCGGCCGGCGCCACCGCGGCGATGACCAGCTTCCCGCCGGCGATCGCGCGGGCGCTCGCGATCCCCGCGAACCGGCGCACCGGCACGATCCGCGATGTCGAGCACATCGTGATCCTGATGCAGGAGAACCGTTCGTTCGACCACTACTTCGGCACGCTGAACGGCGTGCGCGGCTTTGCCGACCGCTTCCCGATTCCGGTGCCGGATCAGCCGGGCATCGTCGGCAAGACGGTCTGGACGCAGCCGAACCAGGTGGCCGGCGGCCTGCCGGCGGCGATCGCGCCGTTCCGGCTGAACACGCAGCAGAACTTCCCGGTGATGCGGGTCGAAGGCACGCCGCACTCGTGGGCCGATGCGCAGCTCGCGTGGGACCAGGGCCGCATGAGCAGCTGGCCGCGCTACAAGGCGAACCACTCGATGGGCCACTACGCGCAGGCCGACCTGCCGTTCCAGTGGGCGCTGGTCAACGCGTTCACGATCTGCGATGCGTACCACTGCGCCTCGCAGACCGGCACGAACACGAACCGCCTGTTCCTGTGGACCGGCACGAACGACCCGCTGGGCAAGGGCAACGGTCCCGCGACCTACAACGACTACGACTGGTTCGACTCCGACCCCGGCCAGAACGGCGGCTACACCTGGACCACCTACACCGAGCGGCTCGAAGCCGCCGGCGTCAGCTGGCAGGTCTACGAGAACATGGAGGACAACTTCACCGACAACCCGCTCGCGGGCTTCCAGAGCTTCCGCGCCGCGTGGTTCAACAAGCCCGGTGCCTCGGCGTCGCTGAAGGCACGCGGCATCAGCACCCGCGACCTCGACAAGCTCAAGGAAGACGTGCTCGCCGACAAGCTCCCGCAGGTCTCGTGGATCGTCGCGACCGCCGAGGGCTCCGAGCACCCCGGTCCGTCGAGCCCGGCGCAGGGCGCCGACTACACCGCGAAGGTGCTGGAGGCGCTGACCGCGAACCCCGAGGTCTGGAGCAAGACCGTGCTGTTCCTGAACTTCGACGAGAACGACGGCTTCTTCGACCACGTGCCGCCGCCTTCGGTGCCGTCGTATGTCACCTATGACGCCGACCCGGACAAAGCCGTGCTCGCGGGCGCCTCGACGGTGGACACGACCGGCGAGTACCACGAGGTCATCGTGCCGTACCGCAGCAGCCCGCTCGAGCTGTCGCTGAAGCATCGTCCGTACGGCCTGGGCCCGCGCGTGCCGATGTACGTGATCTCGCCGTGGAGCAAGGGCGGCTGGGTCAACTCGGAGGTGTTCGACCACACCTCGGTCGTGCGCTTCATCGAGAAGCGCTTCGGCGTGCGCGAGCCCAACATCTCGGCGTGGCGGCGTGCCGTCTGCGGCGATCTGACCTCGGCGTTCAACTTCGCGGATCCGGACAACGCCGCGTTCTTCCAGAACCTGCCGACGACGCTCGCGCTCGCGAACCAGGCGCGTGCATTGCCCGGCCGGACCTTGCCCACGGTACCGGCGCAGACCGTGCTGCCGGTGCAGGCCGACGGCGTGCGGCCGTCGTGCGCGCTGCCGTACGAGTTCGAGGTGAACAGCAAGGTCGTGTCGCGCTGGCATCCGCATCGCGCCGCGAGCGCGAAGATTCACCTGAGCTTGGTCAACACCGGGCGCAGCGGCGCGGTGTTCCACGTCTACGACCGGCTGCGCCTGGCCGAGCTGCCGCGGCGCTACACGGTCGGTGCCGGCAAGCGCCTGGTCGGCACCTGGCTGCCGGCCGTCGGCGGCGCGTACGACCTGTGGGTGCTGGGGCCGAACGGCTTCCATCGTCACTTCACCGGCGATGTCGACGGCGTCGATGACGATGAAGCGCGCCGCGGCAACGGCGTCGGCCAGCCGAACCCGGACGTGCATGTCGAATGCGATGCGCGCACCGGCGAGCTGGTCGTGCGCTTCTTCAACGGCGGGCACGGCGCGGCGCATTTCGTGCTCGAGGCGAACCGCTATTTCGTCGCGACGAAAGCCCAGTACCACGTGGTCGAACGCGGCGAGAACGTGATCCGCCTGCCGCTGTCCGGCAGCAACTACTGGTACGACTTCAGCGTGCGCGTGACCAACCTGCCCGGTTTCAGCCGGCGCTTTGCGGGGCGGCTCGAAACCGGTCTGCCGTCGGTCAGCGACCCGGCGATGTACGGGCCGGCGATCGGCGACCAGTACAAGGTCAACGGCTGAGCAGACCGACAAGAAGCGTTCAACAACCGGGACTCTCTTTCGCGGCCCTTGCGTCGGTAACAGCGCGTTGCGCAGATCCCCAGATTTCAGGGTGCTGCGCGGCGCGCTGCGCTGCTAGGCTCGCCGCGTGCTTGCTGCCCGTGCCCTCCGCCCGTTGGCCTGCGCCGTGTCGCTGGCCTGGGCGTGTTTCGTCTCGGGCGACGTGGTGGCGAAGTCGGTGCGGGCGCGCTCGGTCGCGACGTCGGGCATGCCGGGGCCGGTTGCCGGCGCGATCGGCGCGTCGGGCCTGCCGCTGAAGAGCTTCGGCTTCTACGCGCAGGAGGTGGGCGGCAGCGAACGCACGCTCGCCGCGCTGAACGCCGAGACGCCGTACATGATGGCCTCGACCACCAAGGTCGTGACCTCGCTCGCCGCGCTCGACCTGCTCGGCCCTTACTATCGCTGGCGCACCTCGGCGTACGCGATGGGGCCCATCGTGCGCGGCCGGCTGCTCGGCGATCTGCTGATCGTCGGCGGCGGCAACGCGCAGCTCACCTCGGCCGAGCTGCAGGCCTGGTTCACGCGGATGCGCGAGCAAGGGCTCGAAGACATCCAGGGCGACATCGTGCTCGACCGCTTCGCGTTCAACCTGAGCGACGAGGATCATGCGCACACGCCGGCGCAGTCGGCCAGCCAGCCGCGCCATGTGTGGCCGGCCGCGCTGACGCTCGATGAAGGCCGGCTCGGCATCACCGTCGCCGCCGCGCGCGGGGCCCGGCGCGCCGCGCTGTCGCTGACGCCCGAGCTCAGCGAGGTGACGCTGGTCAACCAGGTCGCGCCCGGTGCGGGCTGCGCGGTCAGCGCGCGCTGGGACGAAAGCGCCGACGGTCTCGACGGCGTCGCGCGCATCGTCGTGCGCGGCAGCTGGAGCGCGGCCTGCGGCACGCGCACGGTCGAGTTCATCCCGCCGCCGCACAGCGGCTATGCGGCCCGCGCGCTGCCGGCGATGTGGGCGAAAGCCGGCGGCATCCTGCGCGGGCGGGTCGTGGCCTCCGACAGGCCGCTGGGCGACAAGGCGCTGCCGACCGGCGCGGACGGCGAGGCGCTGCAGCCGCTGTCGTTCCAGCGCTCGAAGCCGCTGCCCGAGCTGGTGCGCGACATCAACAAGACCAGCGACAACATGGCGGCGCGCAACCTGATGCTGTCGCTGTCGCCCGGCTTTCCCGAGCGCGCGGCGACGCTCGCCGGTGCGCAGAAGATCATGCGGATGTGGCTGCGCGACCAGGGCATCGCCGACGGCGACATCGAAGTCGAGAACGGCTCGGGCCTGTCGCACTCGGAACGGGCGAAGCCGCGCGCGCTGGTGCAACTGCTGCGGCAGGGCTGGCATGCCGATCAATCGGAGGCGTTCCTCGAGTCGCTGCCCGTTGCGGGCGTCGACGGCACGCTGGCGAACCGGCTGGTCGGCGGCAAGGCCCAGGGGCGCGCGTTCCTCAAGACCGGCACGCTGAATGACACGCGCGCGCTGGCCGGCTACGTGCGTGCGCTGAGCGGCCGGCTGTATGCCGTCTCGGCGGTGGTCAATCATGCCGACGCGGCGGCCGGGCGGCCGGCGCTCGATGCGTTCATCGAGTGGGTGGCGCGCAACGGGTGACGCCGCGGCCGCGTCTGGCGCGGACTAGTGATGATGGAACGCATGGCGCGCCCGCGCGACCTGCAGCGCGAGGGCCTTGGCACGATCGAGCATTTGATGCCGCCCCACCGGTTGCGGCGACAGCCCACGGCGGCGCAGCGCGTAGTTGAATGCGTGGGCGCGGGTGCGCTGGTCCGATTGCTGCGTGCGGAACGTGAACGCGAGCGAGATCGACAGGTTGGCCCCGGTGTGAACGCGGTGCGGCGCGATGAACGGATGGTGCACGCCGAGCCCCGGGCGCAGGTCGAAGGCCATCGCCTTGGCTTCGAACGACGGCTTGTAGGCCGGGCGCAGGCCGTCGTAGGCGAGTAATTTGTCTTTCTCGGCGGCACTCATGATCTCGTCGTCGGCCGGGTCCCACAACATCGCGCGCTTCTCGCCGCGGATCTGCAGCAGGAAATTCATTTCGCGGTCCATGTGATAGGGCGTCACCGCATCGTGGGCCGACACGAAGAGATAGGTCGAGTACCACGTGATCGGCGAGTCGAGGTGCTCGATGGCGGCGGCGATCTCGGCGAGGATGGATTCGAGCAGCGGTCGGAACTTCGCGTCGCGCTCGGGGTTGTAGACGCAGATATACGCCTGCAACTCCTCGAAGTGCTCGAGCACCGTGGCCAGCGTCAGCTCGCCGGCAAAGCGCTCGTAGGACGAATCGAAGTCCGCATCGCCCGGGATCACCGCGGTGCGGAACTGCACTTGTTCGCGCGGCAGGCGCCGGCACAGCGCCAGGATCTCGCCGAGCTCGAATTCCGCCAGATGGTGGAGACGGTGCTGCACCAGATAAGGCAGGCGGTTGTACGACTCCCGCGTGACCTGCGGATCGAGCGCCAGCAGGGGCTGGTCTTGGTGATGGCCGGCCTCGACCAATTCGGCGGCGTGCCGGCTGGAGACGAATTCACCCAGCATGCGAAGCTCCTAGTCTCGCCGCGCCGGATCGGCGCGTGGTGCTCCCTGGCCGCGGCGGCGCGCTCGTGGCGCCTGCCTTGGGGCTGCGCAGACTATACCGAGCGAGCCGGTGCGCTTGAAGGGGTCGACTCCCCTACATCTGGGTGCCTGCGACGCCTGACGGCCAGGGTCGAATCCAATAGACTCCGCTCGGCCCGCGGGGGCGGCTTCTCGGAGATTCTGATGGTTGCAGCGGGAATACAGAGAGCAGTGGACAGCATCGCCAATCTGCCCGGCATGAAGCAGATGCGCATGCGCCGCTTCGACGATGCGTTTGCGGCCGGACGGCGGATCGGTTGCTGCCGCGGCGTGTTCGAGACGGCGGCCCAGGCCGCGGGCACGGCCCCGCGGACCCGCCCATTGGGTTATGACCACGACGACGCGGCCGGGATGTACCGCGACCGGCTGAGCCGCGTCTACCCCAACGACTACCCGATGATGGTGTGGCTGGAGAACGCGTTCGGCCAGGGCGCCCGCTCGGTGTACGACCTCGGCGGCCACATCGGCATCGCGTACTACACCTACCAGCGCATCATCGCGTTCCCCGACGACTTGACCTGGACCGTGCACGACGTGCCGGCGGTGATGGAAGAGGGTCGCCGCGAGGCGCAGCAGCGCGACCCGGCGCGGCGCCTGCAATTCTCGGAGCGCCTCGAGGCGGCCTCGGGTGTCGACGTGTTCTTCACCGCCGGCTGCGTGCAATACCTCGAGGACACGCTCGCGCAGCGCCTGGCGTCGCTGGCCGACAAGCCGCGCTGGCTGTTCGTCAACCTGCTGCCGCTGCACGAGCAGCGCGCCTACTGGACCGTGCAGAGCATAGGCACCGCGTTCTGCCCTTATCGCATCCAGCATGCGAAGACCTTTTTCGGCGAGCTCGAAGCGCTGGGCTACGAGGTGCTGGACACCTGGGAGAACCTGGACAAATCGTGCTGGATCGCGTTCGAGCCCGAGTATTCGCTCGATCGCTACCACGGCGCCGCGCTGCGATTGCGGCGCTGACACCGCGTTCGCCGAGAACGCTAGAATCCGCGCCACCGCGGGCGTAGCTCAATGGCAGAGCTGAAGCTTCCCAAGCTTAAGACGAGGGTTCGATTCCCTTCGCCCGCTCCACTGCTCTCCAACCGTTGACCGGTCGGAGCTGTCGTCGACATCGGGTCCGAGTTCGTGAGTCTCCAGGGGCTGATCGTCGCCAGCGCGGCGGCGCTGCTGGTCGGCTGCGCAAGCCTGCCGCCGCCCGCGGCCAACCCGACCAGCCAGGCGTTTGACGAAGTCGCGCAGACCACGCTC
>DATEFR010000042.1:0-3297 GCA_035280545.1 Burkholderiaceae bacterium
AAACGACGGAACCAGCGCAGCGAGGCACAGCAGCGGCCCGATCGCGGCGCCGTTCAGCCTCGGACCGCTCACGTGAAGTCCTCGGTGATGCCGCGGCCGAGCCACAAGTCCTTGGCCATCCGCACTCCCGGCTCGACGCCCTGGTAGTAGCCCGGCACGGTCTGCACCTCGCGGTAACCGAGTTGCCTGTAGAACGCGCGCGCCTGGAGGTTGCTCATGCGCGATTCGAGGTAGACCTGTCCGACGCCAGACACCAGTGCCGCCTTCTCGAGCCAGGTGACCAGCGCCGCGCCGATGCCGCGCCGCCGGTCGCTGGCCTGCACGGCGAGCAGCAGCAGGTGCGCCTCGTCGTCGTGGTACTTCATGATGCCGAACCCGGTGAGGCGCTGCCCACCGCTTTGCACGTTCTCGAGCGCGACCACCACGTTGGTGTGCGCATCGCCGATGCTGCGCAGCACGCGGCGCGGTGTCCAGCTCCAGCCGAGACCTCGTTCGATCAGGTCGCGCGACATGGCGGCGATCTGCGCCGAGTCGGCCCGGGTGGCCAGGCGCAAAGTCAGATGGTCGATCATCGAATGCGCCTGGTTGCCGTGGTCTGCTGCGCTATTTGACGCTGACCGCGAAGCTCGCAAGCTGAATCGCGGGGTCGAGATCGCGCGGCCGGCGCAACTCGAACTTCAGGGTCGTCGCACCGGGCGCCGCCGGCTTGAAGCGGAACACCTCGAAGCCGGCCGCCTGGCCGATGTTCGAGACCAGGCTTTCGCGCTCGAACCGGCTCGGGCCCTGTTGCGCCAGCACGCCGGGCGCCATCTCGGTCAGCGACCAGACGTGCCCTGTGGTGCCCTTGGTGGCCAGGCGCACCTGCAGTTCCTGGTCCTGTCGCAGCTCGACGCTGCCGGCACTGCCGAGCGTCAGCTTGACGATGTGGCCGCCGGTATCGACGCGCCGCTCGCGTTCTTCCGGCGTGGCGCACGCGGCGAGCGCCAGCGCGAGCAGCAGCGGTATCAGGCGCTTGAATACCGGCATGGCAACGCCGCCTTCGCCGTCGACCGTCATGCCGCCGCGCCGCAACCGGCGGGTTTGTAGATGCGTTCGGTCGACGCCGGGTACTTCGCGAGCTTGCCCGCGGGCCGCCGCGGGCGCACGCCGAACTCGCCGCCGCAGTTCGGGCAGACGCCGTGCAGCACGGTCTCGACGCAAGTCGCGCAGAACGTGCATTCGAAGGTGCAGATGCGCGCTTCGGTCGATTCGGGTGGCAGATCGACGTTGCAGCATTCGCAGTTGGGTCGCAGTTGAAGCATGGTCGGTTCCGCGGATCGTGCGCGTCGAGGTCATTCGACAGGTCGCCAAGGGTATCAAAGTTCGCGGCGTTATCCTTGGCGCCCCGCACGAAGACCCATGGCAGCCCTGCACATCACGGACATCGAATCCGCCATCAACTGGTGGCGCGAACGCTCGCCGTCGCCCGACGGCATCACCGCCTGTGCCGAGGTGCGTGCGCTGGGCACCGTCTATGCGCTGATGGTCTACTACCACGAGACGGAGTGCGAGGAAGAGACGATGCCGGACAAGGCGCGCGACGCCTGGCTCGCGTGGTACGCGAGCACGCCCGATGCACCGTGCATCGCGATCTGCTCGACCAGCCAGGGCGACGACATCTGCAAGGGTTGCGGCCGCAGCTTCGACGAAGTGCAGCACTGGCCGGTGATGACGCCGGCGGAAAAGCGCGCGACCTGGCGCCGCATCACGATGGAAGCGACGGCCTGGCGCTTCAACAGGTATGCGGAGCGCGCCCGCGAAGCGCCGGCAACGGCAGCCGGCGGTTCGGGCGAAGCCGCCGCACCCGCGCCCGCTGCTCGAGAGGCGGTGCGCTAGTGGACGGCGCGCTCGAGATGCAGCGGCCCGGTCGCCGCTGGGGCGAGAGCGTTCGCCGGATCGCTCCGCTTGCCTGGCCGGTGCTGGTCGGGCAGGTCGCGGTGCTGCTGTTCACGACCATCGACACCATCTTCGTCGCCCGCTACGCCGCGCTCGATCTCGCCGCGCTGGCGATCGGTTCGGCGGCCTATATCTCGATCTTCGTCGGGCTGATGGGCGTGGTGCTCGCGGTCGGGCCGATCGCCGGTCAGTTGTTCGGCGCCGGCAAGCTGTTCGAGTGCGGGCGCCAGCTGCATCAGGCGATGTGGCTCGCGCTTGCGCTGTCGGTGCTCGGCTGCACGCTGTTGCTGTTCCCGCAGCCGTTCCTGCTGCTGTCGCGCGCCGATGCACAGGTGGGCGACAAGGTTCGCTGGCACATGATCGGGCTCGCGTTCGCGCTCCCGCCGGCCCTGCTGTTCACGGCGTTTCGCGGCTTCAACACTGCGGTCTCGCGGCCGAAGGTGGTGATGGCGCTGCAACTCGGCGCGCTGGTCTTGAAGGCGCCGTTGACGGCGCTGCTCGTGTTCGGCTGGAACGCGAGCGATCCAGGCGGCAGCTGGCGCCTCCCCGCGCTCGGCGCGCCGGGCTGCGGCTTCGCGACCGCGGTCGTGATGAGCTTGCAGATGCTCGGCGCATGGATCGTGCTCAAGCGCGATCCGTTCTACGCGAAGTTCGGCCTCGGCCGCGGGTTCAGCCCGCCCGAGCGAGCGAGCCTCGTCAGCCTGCTCAAGCTCGGCGTGCCGATGGGATCGTCGATCGCGATCGAGGTCACCGGTTTCACGTTCATGGCATTTTTCATTTCGCGCATCGGCGCGACGCCGGTGGCAGGGCATCAGATCGCCGTCAACATGGTCTCGCTGATGTTCATGATGCCGCTCGCGATCGCCAACGCATCGAGCACGCTGGTGGCGCAGCGAGTCGGTGCCGACGATCTGGCCGACGCGCGGCGCCTGGGCTGGCACGGGCTCGAACTCGGCGTGGCGATCGCGGCGCTGATGGGCGGCGCCGTGTACCTTTTGCGCGAGCAGATTCTCGGCCTGTACACGCGCGATCCGATCATCATCGGCGCCGCCCTGCCCTTGCTCGCCTGGGTCGCGGTGTTCCACGTCGCCGATGCCGCGCAGACCGTGGCCGCCTTCGTGCTGCGCGCCTATCGGCACGCGACCGCGCCGCTCGTGATCTATGCGCTCGCGATCTGGGGCGTCGGCCTCGGCGGCGGCTACCTGCTCGCGTTCAGCGGCAACACATGGACGCCGCAAGCGCTGCGCGGAGCGCTCGGCTTCTGGTCGGCGGCGACACTCGGCCTGATGTTCGCCGGCGCCGGCATGAGCCTGTTCTTGCTCTGGATGCTGCGCCAGCAGCGGCGCTCGCTTTCTCGCCCTG
>DATEFR010000043.1:0-25124 GCA_035280545.1 Burkholderiaceae bacterium
CGGCTACACGCTGCTCCTGGCCACCGGCGGCCACGCGGTCGCGGCGGCGATGATGGACAAGCTGAGCTATGACCCGGTGCGCAGCTTCCAGCCCGTCTCGACCGTCACCTACTTTCCTTTCCTGCTCGTCGTGCGCGCGGACTCGCCGTGGCGCAGCCTGCAGGATCTGCTGGCCGCCGCGCGCGTGAAGCCCGAGGCCGTCTCCTACGGTTCGGCCGGCATCGGCACGACCCATCACCTCGCGGGCGAGCTGCTCGCCCGCATGGCGCAGCTCAAGCTGCTGCACGTGCCGTACCGCGGCGACGCCGCCTCGGTCACGGCGCTGCTCGGCGCCGAGGTGCCGTTCGTGATCGCGCCGGCCACGGCGGTCGAGTCGCACGTGCGCGCCGGCAAGCTGCGCGCACTCGCGACCACCGGCCCGCGCCGCTGGTCCGCGATGCCCGAGCTGCCGACGGTTGCCGAGCAAGGCGTGGCCGGCTACGACGTGCGCTCGTGGGCCGGGTGGATGCTGCCCGCCGGCGCATCGGCATCGGTGGTCCAGCGCTTGAACGAGACGACGCAGCAGGCGCTGCAGAACGCCGAGGTGCGCGCGCGCCTGCAGCAGATGGGCGGCGAGCCGCAAGGCAGCACGCCGCAGGAGATGCAGGCGATGCTCGTCGCCGAGATCGACAAGTGGAAGAAACTGGTCGCCGACTCCGGCATCCCGAAGACCTGACTGAACAACGAGGACAAACGCATGACCCTCATCGCCATCCGCAAGCGCGGCCTGAACCTCGAGACGGTGCTGCACGAAGGCGGCCCCGCGCCGGCCCGGCCGCTGCGCATGGCCGCGGCCAGCGCGGTGATCCGCAACCCGTATGCCGGGCGCTACGAGCCCGACCTGCTGCCGTTCATGGCCGAGCTGCGCGGCCTGGGCACGCTGCTCGCCGAAGAAGCCGCCGCCGCGCTCGGCGGCAAGGGCCAGGTCGAGGCCTATGGCAAGGGCGCCATCGTCGGCATCAACGGCGAGATCGAGCACGGCGCCGTGTGGCATGAGGCCGGCGGCTGGGCGATGCGCCAGGTGCTGGGCGAGCCCAAGGCCATCGTGCCGGCCGCCAAGGCCGTCGCGTCGGCCGGTTATCGGCTGATGGTGCCCATGCACTACATCCACGCCGCTTACGTGCGCAGCCATTTCAGCGCGATGGAGGTCGGCTTCCAGGACGCGCCGCGCCCGGACGAGATCCTGTTCGCGCTGGTGATGGCCGATGGCGGCCGCATCCATGCGCGCCTCGGCGGGCTCGCCAAGGATGGCGTGTCGGTGCACGATGGCCAGCGCTGAGACGCGGTCCGCGATGAAAGCCATTCAGCTGCGCACGCCGGGCGGCCCTGAGGTGCTCGAGCTGGTCGACCGGCCGCGCCCTGAACCGGCGGCCGGCCAGGTTCGCGTGAGCGCCCGTGCGATCGGCGCCGGCGGACCCGACGTGCTGATCCGCAACGGCACCTACAAGTGGATGCCGCCGCTGCCCGCCGTGCCGGGCAACGAGATGGCCGGCATCGTCGACGCCGTGGGCGATGGAGTGACGCGGCTGCGCGCAGGCCAGCGCGTGCTGGTCAGCACACGCGAGCTGCCGCAGCGCGGCGGCTGCTACGCCGAGACGATCTGCGTTCCGCAGGAAGCGCCGTTCGTGCTGCCGGATGCGATCGCGTTCGACGATGCGGTGAGCCTCGGCAACTTCCAGCTGGCGCTCGCGCTGATGGCCAGCAACGGCAACCTGCCGGCGCAAGCCATCCTGGTGCCCGGCGCGGCCGGCGGCGTCGCGACCGCGCTGATCCAGGTCGCGCGGGACCGCGGCGTGCGCGTGATCGGAACCGCGTCGACGCCGGCCAAGCGCGAATTCGCGTTGGAGAACGGCGCGCACGAGGTGATCCCCGGCGACCCGGGCACGCTGACGACCGAGGTGCTGCGCTTGACCGGCGGGCGTGGCGTGGACCTGGCGTTCGACCATGTCGGCGGCGCGCTGTTCATCGCCTGCCTGCGGGCGTTGGCGCCCTGCGGCATGGCGGTCTCGTACAACATCCTCGCCGGGCCGCCCGAAGGCGATGTCTTCGCGGAGATGCGCAAGCTGCTGGGCCGCAGCCTCGCGATCCGCACCTTCTCGATCCACGCGCTGGACCAGGACCGGGCGCAACGGCGCGGCCTGATGCAGACCGCGATCGAGCTGCTCGCCAGCGGCCGCGTGCGCGCACCGCGCGCCACCCGCTTCCCACTGGCCGAGGCCCGGCGCGTGCACGAGCTGCTGGACACGGGCGGCACGCTCGGCAAGATCGTGCTGCACCCGTAGATCGCTCGAGGAGATCGGAATCCATGACCGCCGCATCCGCCCTGCCGAACCTCTCGCACTTCGGCATCTACGTGCACGACGTCGAACGCATGGTCGCGTTCTACACCGAGGTCTTCGGACTGAAGGTCACCGACCGCGGCGTCGGCGCGACCTTCAAGAACACGCTGGTGTTCCTGAGTGCGCGGCCACAGCAGCACCACCAGCTCGTCATCGCGTCCGGCCGCCCGGCGGACGCGACGTTCAGCACCGTGATGCAGCTGTCGTTCATGGTCCAGGGCATCACCGACCTGCGCCGCATCCGCCGCGATGCGCTGGCGCGCGGCGCGACGCAGATGCGCGGCCTGAACCACGGCAACGCGCTGTCGATCTATTTCGCCGATCCGGAAGGCAACACGGTCGAGGTCTATCTGGACACGCCGTGGCACGTCGCCCAGCCGCACGGCGATCCGCTCGATCTCGAGCAGGGCGATGCGCAGATCTGGCGCGAGACCGAGCAGGCCTGCCGCGCCGATCCGACCTTTCTGCCGCGCGAGGAGTGGGAGCGCCGCTTCCGGACTTAAGCCAACCCTAAGCCTTGCCGGTCGACACTCGCGGCGCTGCTCCCGCTGCCGCGATGACATCTTCGACGTCGATCACCCGGATAACGACACAGCCAGGAGCCTCGTACGCTTCATGGTCCGGAGCACCCGTTGCAGCCGACCTGGTCGGCTTCGCCGTCCTGGCTGCCTGGTTTGCCTTGACGCTCGGCCTTCGGCCGCTCGCGCTGCCGGACGAAGGCCGGTACGTGGGCGTCGCGTGGGAGATGGTGCGCAACGGCCACTGGCTCGTGCCGACCCTGGACGGCATGCCGTACTTCCACAAGCCCCCGTTGTTCTATTGGGTGACGGCGGCATCGCTGAAAGCCTTCGGCCTCGGCCTGGCGGCCACGCGGGCAGCGTCGTGGCTCGCCGCGGTCGCGCTGTGCGCCGGGATCTTTGCCTTCGTGCGGCGCTGGGCCGAGGCACGGCTCGCATGGCGCAGCGTCAGCGTGCTGGCGACCCTGCCGCTGTTCTACGGCGGCGCGCAATTCGCGAATCCGGACATGCTGGTCGCGAGCTGCATAGCCTTAAGCGTGCTGGCCTTCGTCCACGCGATGCTGGCAGTCGAGAACGGGGACAACAGCGCACGCTGGGCCGCGGCGAGCGGGTTCGCGGCGGCGGCCGCCGGCGTGCTGGCCAAAGGGCTGATCGGCGTGGTGCTGCCCGCGCTCGTGCTGACCTGCTGGAGCGCGCTCACCTCCCGCACGACCTCGTGGCGGCGGCTGGCCGCGTGGGCACCGGGCTGGACCCTGTTCATCTCGATCTGCGCCCCGTGGTTCATCGCCATGCAGGACTCGTTCGATGGATTCGCCGACTACTTCTTCGTGGTCCAGCACGTCGAGCGCTTCGTCGGATCGGCATTCAACAACGTGCAGCCGATCTGGTTCTATGTCCCGGTGCTGCTGCTGGGCGCGATGCCGTGGTCCGCATCGATCGCCGCGAGCTGGCGCGTGCTCATACGCGCCGAGTCGCCCCGGCGCCGCGATCTGCGCCTGTTGGCGATCGTCTGGATCGCCTGCGTGACGGGCTTCTTCTCGTGGCCGCAATCGAAGCTGGTCGGCTACATCCTGCCCGCACTGGCGCCGCTGGGAGTCCTGGCAGCCCTGTGTCTCGAGAGTGTCGCAAGCCGCCTCTTCCGGCTCGGCATCGGCCTGTCGGGCGTCGCCTGCATCGTCGCGGCCGCGCTCGTGGCCCACGCGGCACCCAAGAGCCACGCGCCGGTGGGGCGCGAGTTGCTCGCGTTGCGCCAGCCCGGCGATGCCGTCGTCTTCGTCGATGACTACTTCTTCGACATTCCGTTCTACGCGCAACTGACCGACCCGGTTCTCGTCGTCGACCGCTGGCTGCCCGGCGAAACGGCCAAGGACAGCTGGCGGCGCGAGCTGCTCGATGCACGGACTTTCTCCGGCGTGGCCGGCACGCCCCGGCTGCTGCACCCGGAGGAGCTCGCGACCCGTCTGTGCGCGGCCGCACGAACCGCCTGGATCGTCGGCCCCACGACAGGCGCCTCGGTGGATTGGCTGGCCGGCATCGCGCCGATGCGCGTGTTCGGTCAGACGGCGCTGCGGCGGCTGGACGCGGCGACGCCCGAGGGCCGCGCGGCGCTGCGTTGCAGTCGACCGCTGCCGGCTGCGCTCAGCTGACGCGCCTGAACGCCACGCGAACCTCGACGCCTTTTCCGGCGATTCCGGCCTGCAGCGTCACGTCGGCACCGTGCCGCTCGGCAATCGCCCGGACGATGGCCAGGCCCAGCCCGCTTCCGGGCTCGCCGCTCGCGATCGCCTCGGCACTGCGATAGAAGCGATCGAAGATGCGCTCGCGCTCGGCCGGCGCGATGCCGGGCCCGTCGTCGGCAACCGCCATGATGGGCACGCCGCCATCGAGTCGCGCGCACACGTCGACCGTCCCGCCGCGCGGCGTGTAGCGCAACGCGTTCTCGACGAGGTTGTTCAACGCCATCTCGAGCTGGGTCGGATCGCCGCGCGTCCGAACGTCCGAGGCGGTCACGGCCCCCAGGTCGATGCCCCTTCTTTCGGCGGCCGGCGTCCAGCGCGCCACCGCATCGCGCGCCAGTTCGCCCACATCGATGTCCCGTGCGGCCGCAGCAGCGCCCGCCGCCTCGCCGTCGCCGGATGTGCGCGAGAGCGCCAGCAGCTGCTCGATCAGCCGGCTCATCCGCGCGACACCCGCCTCGAGTTCGGCGGCGGCCTGGCCCCGTTCCGTCGCCTCATCGCTGCGCGCGAGCACTTGTGCCTGCAGCCGCAACGCCGTCACCGGCGAGCGCAACTCGTGAGCCGCATCGGCGATGAACTCGCGCTGCCGACGCACGGCCAGCTCGAGCCGGCGCAGCAGATCGTTCAGCGTCTCGGCGACCGGCAGCAGTTCGCGCGGCACGCCATCCAGCGAGAGCGGCTCCAGCGAATCGATCCCGCGCCTCGCGAGGGCTTGCTCGGCGGCCTCGAGCGGCTTGAGGCCATGTCGCAGAGCGCCGAACAGCAGAACCGCCATCACGACGACCATCACCACCAGCGGAATCAGCAGCTGCGACGCCGACTCGATGGCCATGTCGCGCCGCACCGCCGCCGGTTGCGCCACCTGCACGATGCGATCGCTCTGGACGACGGTGTAGACATGCCAGACCGCCGCGTCGACCTCCTGGACCGACAGGCCCGCCGTCGGCGCGAAGCCCAGCATCATCTCGGGCTCCGAGGTGAACAGCAAGGTGCCGTCGCGCTGGCGCGCAACGGCGACGAGCTTCGATTCGGTGTCGCTGCTGGGCAGCGCAACCGCCGCAACCCCATCGGCGATCGCGCCGCGCAAGTCCTTGTCGGCCAGCAGCAGCGCGGTCTGCTGCAGGCTGTCGTTCATGACCTCGTCGACTTCGGTCAGCATCAACCAGTACGCGGCGAGTGCCAGGATGGGCGCCCCGATGCACAACGCACCGAGAACGAAGATGCGCAGCTGGCGCCGGATCGACGGATTGCGCGTCATGCGTCGATGCGATAACCCACGCCGCGCACGTTCTTGATCAGTTCGGCGCCCAGCTTGCGCCTCAGGTTGTGCAGATGCACCTCGACCGCGTTGCTGCCGATTTCCTCGGCCCAGCCGTAGACCGCCTCCTCGAGGCGCTCGCGCGAGAGTACGACGCCGGGTTTGCGCATCAACGCCTCGAGGATCGCGAACTCCTTGGCCGTCAGCGACACGGGCTCGGCATTGCGCGCGACGGTCCGGCGCTGCGGATCGAGCATCAGCGGGCCTGCGACGAGCTGGCTGGTCACCGCGCCGCTGCGCCGACGCAGCAGTGCCCGCACGCGGGCGAGCAGCTCGTCCAGATCGAACGGCTTGAGCAGATAGTCATCGGCGCCGGCGTTGAGCCCCTCGATCCGGTCGGCCACGCCGTCGCGCGCGCTGACGATCAGCACGGCGACATCGTTGTGACGCGCGCGAACGTTGCGCAGCATGTCGAGGCCGTTCATGCGCGGCAGGCCGATGTCCAGGATCACGAGCTCGTGCGCGCCCTTGGACAACGCCGCCAGGGCACTCGCGCCGTCGCCCACCCAGTCGACGACCAGCCCCGCCTGGCCCAGGCCATGCGCGATCGCCCGGCCGATCATCGGGTCGTCTTCGACGAGAAGAACTTGCATCGATGCATCGTACGCGCGCATGCCGGCCCGCGACCATGCGTGTCCGAGCCGCGCCGTGTCGCTTAAGTGATTCTTAAGGAGTTGCGCGGCAGACTGAAGCGAGGTCCATTGCCGACCACGATGTCATGAGGCGCCGACGGGATGCCCATCTCCTGGCCGCACTGGCGGCCGCGGCGTCGTTCGGCGCGGCTGCCGCGGGAGGCCCGCTTGGCATCGACCACGAGCTGGGGTACGACGATTCGGGGCCGTGGCGGCGCCGAAATCAGTTCGCGCTCGAATACGGGTCGGTCCTGGTCGTCGCCGGCATTGCGCTATCGGAAGGTGACGGCTCGCGTCTCGGCCACACGGCGTGGCAGGCGGTCGATTCGGTCGCGTTGTCCGCGGTCGCGGCCCAGGCGCTGAAAGTCGCGTTCTCGCGATCACGGCCCGCCCAGGGCGACGACCCGAACGCCTGGTTTCAGGGGCACGGACACCGAAGCTTCCCGAGCGGCGAGGTCACCCAGATCGCGGCCGCCGTCACGCCGTTCGTTCTCGAATACGGCGCCGAGCACCCGGGCGTCTGGTTGCTCGAGGCGCTGCCGGCGTACGACGCCATCGCGCGGGTCAAGGCCCATGCCCACTGGCAGACCGACGTGCTGGCCGGGTTCGCTCTCGGCACGGCGATCGGCGTGTATGCGCACACGCGCCACGAGTCGCTGGCCGTGATCGTGCTGCCGCGCGCGGTGACGATCGGGTGGCGGCGATCGTTCTAGGGCCTCACTTGCCGCGTACCTTGGCGATCTCCGCGTAGAAGGCCTTGACGGTTTCCTCGCCGACGGCGGCGGTGTGCTTGTCGACGACCGGCTTGACCTTGTCGCGCAGGCGCTGCAGCTCGGCCGGGCTGAACTCGGTGACCTGCATGCCGGCCTTCTTCAGGTCCGCCAGCGCCTCGTCGGCCTGCCCGCGCGACAGCTGGCGCTGGAACGCGGTCGCCTCGTCGGCGGCTTCCGAGATGACCTTCTTCTCGGCGGGCGACATCGCATCCCACAGCTTCTTGCTGACGATCAGCGCCTGCGGGTTGTAGACGTGGCGCGTGATCGCGAGATGCTTCTGGACTTCGCTGAACTTGTTCGCGCGGATTACCGTCAGCGGGTTCTCCTGACCGTCGATCGCCTTCTGCTCGAGGGCCGGGTAGACCTCGGGGAACGGCATCGGCGTCGCGTTGGCGCCCAGCGCGTTGAACAGGTCGATGTAGATCGGGCTCTGGATCACGCGGATCTTCAGCCCCGCGATGTCCTCCGGCTTCTGGATCGGCCGCTTGCTGTTGGTGAGGTTGCGAAAGCCCAGATCCCAATAGCCCAGGCCGACGATGTTCTTGTCGCCGAGCTTGGCGAGCAGCGCCTTGCCCACCGGGCCGTCGGTGACGGCGTCGGCCTCCTTCGCGTTCGCGAACAGGAACGGGAAGTCGAAGACCGCGAACTCCTTGACCTGCGCGGTCAGGATGCCGGCATTGAGCACCGTCATCTCGACGGTGCCGCCCTGCAGCGCGGAGACGGTCTGCACGTCGCCGCCCAGCGCGCCGCCGGCAAACAGCTTGACCTGCATCTTGCCGCCGGACTTCTGCGCGACCAGGTCGGCGAACTTCTTCGCGCCCTGCCCCTGCGGATGCTCCAGCGGGTTCTGGAACGCGAACTTGATCGTGCGCTCCTTGATGTCCTGCGCGAACGCCGGCAGCGCGGCGGCCCAGGCGAGCGTGCCGGCAGCGAGCGCCATCGCGGCGCGGCGGGTGGGATGGCGGAACATGGTGGCTCGTCTCCTGTGCAAAGTTGTGATCGTGGAAAGCTGTCGTGCAAGCTCAGCCCTGGAACCAGCGCATCGGCACCGTCACGAGCTGCGGGAAGAACACCATCAGGAACATGACCGCGAACTGCGCCGTCATGAACGGCAGCACGCCGCGCGTGACCTCGTCCATCTTCATCCGGCCGACGCCGGCGACCACGTTGAGCACCGTGCCCACCGGCGGCGTGATCAGGCCGATCGCGTTGTTGATGATGAACAGCACGCCGAAGTACACGGGGTCGATGCCGGCGGCCTTCACCACCGGCATCAGCACCGGGGTCATGATCAGGATCGTGGGCGTCATGTCCATCGCGGTGCCCACCGCCATCACGAGCACCATGATCGCGACCAGCAGCAGCGTCGGGTTGCCCATGAACGGCTCGAGCAGCGCGATCGTCTTGCTCGGGATGTCGGCCACCGTGATCAGCCAGGCGCTGACCATCGCGGCGGCGACGAGGAACATGATCACCGCGGTGGTCTTCGCGGCGGCGACGAACACCTCGCGCAGGTGCACCAGGTTCAGCTCGCGATAGACCACGGTTGCGACGAACAGCGCGTACACCGCCGCGACGACCGCGGCCTCGGTCGGCGTGAAGACGCCGAACTTCAACCCGGCCACGACGATCACCGGCAGCACCAGCGCCCAGGTCGAGCTCTTCAGCGCGGCCCAGCGCTCGGCGGCGCTGGCCTTGGGCGGCAACTGCACGTTCTCGCGCTTGGCGACCCACCACCACGCGATCGCGATCGCCACGCCCATCAGCAGGCCGGGCACGATGCCGGCCAGGAACAGCTTGCTGATCGAGACGTTCGCCGCGACGCCGAAGATCACGAAGCCGATCGACGGCGGGATCACCGGCGCGATGATGCCGGCCGACGCGATCAGCCCGCCGGCGCGTGCCTTGTCGTGCCCGGCCTTCACCATCATCGGCAGCAGCAGCGAGGCCAGCGCGGCGGTGTCGGCCACCGCCGAGCCGGACAGCGCCGCCAGCAGGCACGCCGCGAGGATCGCGACGAAGCCCAGCCCGCCGCGCCGGTGGCCCACCAGCGTCAATGCGAGCTGCACGATGCGCCGGCTCAACCCGCCGACGTTCATGATCTCGCCGGCCAGCATGAAGAACGGCACGGCCAGCAGCGGGAAGCTGTCGGCGCCGTTGATGACGTTCTGCGCGAGGATCTGCGCGTCCCACAAATCCAGGTGCCACATCAGCGCGACGCCGGACAGCAGCAGCGCATACGCGATCGGCACGCCCAGCGCCATCACGGCCAGCAGCGAGCCGAGGAAGACGAAGACGGTCATCGTGCGGCTCCTTTGGCGGGATCGGCAGCGCCATCGGCCGGCGCGGCGTCACCGTGCAGCGCGTGCAACGAGGCCAAGTCCTCGCTCTCCTGCACCATCACCAGGTCCTCGTCGCGCAACCGGCCGGCGAGCGTACGAGCCAGCTCGCGCAGCAGCAGCACGCCGGTGACCACCGCGAACACGACGCCGACGCCATAGAAGCCGGCCATCGACCAGCCGGTGACGGGCGCGCTCACGTCCCAGTTGATGCGCGCCTGCTGCAGGCTGCCCTTGAACAGCAGCCAGGTCGCGAGCAGCATCAGCGCCTGGCCGATCGCGAGGCACACGCGCTTGCCGCGTGCGCCCAGGCGGCCGACCAGCATGTCGGTGCCCAGGTGCGCATGCTCCTTCAGCCCGACGATCGCGCCGAGGAACGTCAGCCAGACGAACAGCCAGCGCGACACTTCCTCCGACACCGTGATGCCCGAGTTGAACGCGTAGCGCAGCACGACGTTGCCGAACACCAGCAGGACCATCGCCGCGAGCGCCGCGACGACGAGCCATTCGATGAGCCGGCACCCGGCGTCTATCGTTCGATCGATGAAGTGGGACATGGCGCCTGCGAGCGTTCAGTAGCGGATCTGCGCCGCGGCGCGCAGTTCGTCGGGTGTGGCGGTGCCGAAGCCGAAGAACTCCAGATACGCCGGAATCATCTCGAACAGCATGTCGGTACCGACCTGCACCGCGCAGCCGCGCGCCAGCGCGGCTTGCAGCAGCGGCGTGTGCTCGGACGACATCACCACCTCGCCGACCAGCGCATCGCGGGCGACGCGTTCGATGTCCAGCGGCAGCGGATCGCCGGCCCGCATGCCCAGCGGCGTGGCGTTGACGACGATCGCGTGGCCGGCCGGGTCGGGCGAGCCCACGCGCACGTCCAGCGCCGGGTGGTGTTGCAGCAGCCGCTCGCGCAGCGCGTCCGCCGCGGCGCCGTGCACGTCGTACAAACCGAGGCGGCCGACGCCGGCCGCCGCGAACGATGCGGCGATCGCCGAGCCGACGCCGCCGCAGCCGCTGATGAACACCGCCGCGCCGGCCACCGTGCGACCCTTGCGCAGCACGCCGCGCACGAAACCGTCGCCGTCGAACTGCGCGCCCAGCCAACTTCCGTCGGGCAGCAGCTTCAGCGCGTTGCAGGCACCGGCGATGCGCGCCTGCGGCGTGGCCTGGGCGACGAGCGCCAGCGTGCTGACCTTGTGCGGCATCGTGACCAGCGCCCCGGTCAAATTGGTCAGGCACGCGAGGCCCTGCAGCAGCAGCGGGTAGTCGGGCGCGCGGATGCCCATCGGCACGACGACCGCATCGATGCCGCGTTGCGCGAACCACGGGTTGTAGATCATCGGCGCCTTGAACGCCTCGGTCGGATAACCGAGGTGGGCAATCAAGCTCGTCTTGCCATGGATCAGCGGCGCCATGATCGAAATGTACGAACTGGTTCGCTTTTTCGCGATTCACACAAACCCTAGCCGACGGATCGCTTCGAGGCCGCAAAAGCGGCTACGCTGCCGGAATGAACGAACCAGTCCAATTGGGCGCACGCCGGCCGGTCAGGGCCAAGGCCAAGAAGGCCGCGGTGCGCACTTACGACGCCGAGCAGTCGCTGGCCGACATCCTAGCCGTGGCCACTGCCGAATTCGCCGACAAGGGGCTGGCTGGCGCCCGCATCGACGAGATCGCCGCCCGCACCCGCACCAGCAAGCGGATGATCTACTACCACTTCGAGAGCAAGGAGCAGCTGTACCTGGTGGTGCTGGAGAACGCCTACAGCCGCATCCGCAAGATCGAGGGCGAGCTGCACCTGGAGGACCTGGAACCCGAGGACGCGCTGCGCAAGCTGGTCGCGTTCACGTTCGACTACCAGGCCGACAACGAGCAGTTCATCCGCCTCGTGATGAACGAGAACATGCACCGCGGCGAGTTCCTCGCGCGCAGCCAGGTGATCCAGCAGCTCAACGTGCCCGCGATCGACGCGGTGCGCAAGGTCTACCAGCGCGGCGTCGCGGCCCGGCTGTTCCGGCGCGGCATCGACCCGGTGGACCTGCACATGTCGATCTCGGCGCTGTGCTTCTTCAACGTCGCCAACCGCTACACCTTCTCGCTGATCTTCAAACGCGACTTCGCCGCCGCGGCGGCGCAGCGCGAACGGCGCGACAACGTGGTCGAGATGATCGTGCGCTACGTGCGCCGCTGAGCGGCGGCGCGGCGTTCAAGGCGCTGCGACGGCCAGGCAACCGGCCCTTCTCTCGAGCCAGTAGACGACATTGCCCGCCACCACGATCGTGCCGGACACGATGGCCGTCGCCACCGCGGTGACCCCGGCGCCGACGATGAGCGCCACGCACCCTTCGTTCGAGCAGCGCTGGATGGCGGCGAGCTGCACCTCCTGCAGCACCATGTGGTTGGCCACGACCTGGCACTCCCGGTCGAAGACCTGCGTCGTCCTGGGAACATAAACGCAGGCTTGCAAGAGGACGACCAGGGCGGGAACGAGGAACTTGAAGCGCGGGTTCTTCGACGCCGATGCCGCGGGTGTCATCGGCGTACATCCTGGATGCGGGATCCGGCGAAACTCTTGCGCCAGTCGTCGACGTCCTCGCTGTCGCGGCGCGGCCTGGAGAAGTGGGCCTCGATGCAGTGAGTGGCGCTCGCCGAAGACAGGAGATGAGCGTGCAGTTCCTCGCGGCCCTGGCTTCCCAGGATGTACAGCACCAGGAACGTGCTCTCGTTCAAGGCCGCGCGATAGATGCTGTCCCGCTCCGGCATCCCCGGCCTGGCCACGAGCGCTCTCAGGAAGGCGCTGGCACACGCCCGGGTCGTGGTCTCCTGCTCGGCCTTGGTCGCGATCAACGTGACCTTGTAGATGCCGTCGCCCCCGGCCATCGCGCTGGCCACGCCCGGGGCCGAAGCGGCCTGCGCTTCGAGGCGCATGGACGGCAGGTTCGGAACCGTGACCGTGAAGTCGGGGGCCTCGACCTTCTGCTCGAAGGCGACGGCGTTCGTGCCGGCAGCCAGCATGGGCGCGATCACAAGAAGACAAAAGCGGCGCATGAGGTTCCTGTGACGGCCTGACGTTGCACGGACGCGGGCAGTTTGCCATCGAATGCACCGCGGCTGTGCCCCGGATTGCACCACTTCGCTTCAGCGCCTGGCATTGCTGCACACGGCCTCGCCCCGAAAGAGCGCATCGGATCGATTGCAGACGCTGCCCTCATGACCTGGGCCCCGCTGCCGATAACGCCTTACCGCGCTACTGGTGGCGCCGCGCATACAAAAAAAAGGAGAACTCGATGCCCGCCTCGTTCGACCTCGTTGCGCCTCGCATGCGGTCGTTGCAGAAGTTGGAACACGCGTTGGCCCGCCTCGACCTACGCTGGGAAGTCATCGAGACCACCGCCCGCATCGTCTGCCCGCGCGAAGCCACCGGCTTCCTGCAGACGCTGGCCGCGACCCGCGCGAGCTTCTCGCAGCTCGCCGCGGAGCTGGTGGAGCGCATCGCCGAAGCGCATCACGACAACCGGCTGCGCGATCTGTCGTCGCGTGCCCAGGTGGCCATCGACATCCTCGTGCGCAACCTGTTCGAGCGAACCGCCGATGTGGGCTTCATCGCCACCGATTCGCCGCTCGTCGCGTTCGTGCGCGCGCCCGGCGACGCCGGCGCGCGCGAGCTGCGGGCCCGCCTGGCCGAGTACCGCGCGAAATACACCGTCTACAGCGACATCGTCGTGCTGTCCACCGACGGCCGCGTGCTGGTGCGGCTGGCCGACGCCGACGGGCATTGCGACGATCTGCCGGACTGGTGGCCGACCATGCTGCGCAATGCCGGCCATGTCGAACGCTACGAGCGCAGCCCGCTGTTCGACGGCGAGCAGGCCGCGCACTACTTCGCCCACCGTATCGTCGATGCCGGCGGCACGCCGATAGGCGCGGTGCTGCTGCGCTTCGACCTGGCGTCGGAGCTGGCCTCGGTGTTCGAGGATCTCACCGGCGACGATCGCGACATCGCGATCGTCTTCGCCGACGCCGAGCGCCGCGCCATCGCATCGTCGCGGCCGCATGACATCGCGCCGGGCCATCGCCTGGACCGGATGGACGGGTCACAGGTCCTGTCGGCCGGCGGTCACGACTGGCTCGCGCAAGCGCGCGGCACGCGCGGCTACCAGGGATATCTGGGCCTGGGCTGGCAGGCCGTCGCGTTGATCCGGCTCGACGCCGCATTCCGGGAGCGCGACACCGCGGCCCACGGCATCGCGGCTCAACTCCGCCACGACGACACGCGGCTCGCGGCCATCGTGGCGCAGGCCCGCAAGGTCGAAGAAGGGCTGCACCGGGTCGTCTGGAACGGCAAGCTCGCGCGCACCGACGACGCCGCGGCATCGTCGCTGCACGCGGTGTTCGACCAGATCGCCGGCGCCGGCCGCCAGACGACCGCGTTGTTCCACGAGGCCATCGCCGCGCTGAAGGCGCTGCTGCGCGATGGCCGCTGCGCCCAGCTGGCTTTTCATGCCAGCCTGGCCGTGCGCATGGTGGACCGCAACCTCTACGAGCGCGCGAACGACTGCCGCTGGTGGGCGCTGTCGCCCGACCTCGCCGCACCGCTGGCGGCGCTGAATGCCGACCCCACGGACGATGCCGCGCGGCAGACGGCCGAGCGCGTGCTCGCGCACCTCAACGGCCTGTACACCGTGTACCGAAGGATCGCGCTGTTCGACACGCACGGCCGCGTGGTCGCCGTGTCGCGCGACGACGCGACGTTACCCGCCGGGCTGCACCTGGAGCCGGCGCTCGTACAGCAGGTGCTGGGGCTGCGCAGCACCGCCGACTACGCCGTGTCGCGTTTCGCCGCGAGCGCACTCGCCGACGGAGCGCCGACCTATGTGTACGCGGCCGCGGTGCGCGGCCCGGCCGGAGACGTCCTCGGCGGCGTCGCGCTGGCCTTCGCCTCCGACGTCGAGATGCCGGCGATGCTCAAGGACGCGCTGCCGGATGGCGAAGCGCTCGAGGCCTGGCTGGTCGACCCGCACGGCAGCGTGATCGCCGCCACCGCCAACACCTGCGCCACCGGTCAACCACTGCCCTTCGCGCCACCGGCCGAGCTCGCCGGCGCGACCGCGCGGGCGGTCCCGCGCGATGGCGCGACGCTGCTGGCCGGTACCGCGCTGTCTGAGGGCTACCGCGAATTCAAGCGCAGCGATGGTTATGTCGAGCCGGTGCGCGCCTGGATCTTCCACGGCCAGCCGCTCGAGCCGGCCGAAGCGGCAACCAGCGCAGGCGCCGACATCGCATCGGCCTCGCGGCCCGGCGAGCGGCGCCTGGCGGTCGTGAGCTGCGGGTCGCTGCTGCTGGGCTTCGATGCCGACGACGTCGTCGAGGCGGTGTCGGCCCAACGCCTGCTCGACGTCGCACGCGGCGGCATCGGCGCGGGGATGCTGGAGGTGACCACCGGCCACGACAAGCGCTTCGTCGCGGCGGTCGACATGGGTGCGATGTGCGGCGAGCCCAGGGCGGCCGGACAAGACGGCGTCGCGGTCATCGTGCGCCAGCGCGGCGATGTCGAAGTCGCGCTGCTGGTCGACCGCCTGGTTCATGTGATCGAGTGCGGCAACGTCCAGCCGCCGCCGGCCGCGGTCGCGCTGCACTCCGCCTGGGTCCATGGCATCGCGCGGGTGAGCGACGCATCGAACGAGATGATCTACCTGGTGGACCCACGACGCATCGCCACGGCTCACCGCACGACGGACGGAGCCGTCTGGGCGTGATGTGCGGCGTTTGCCAGCGGCAGCGCGGTGGTGGACTTGATCTGCTCCATCGAGAACGCCGATGAGACGCCGGTCAGCTGTGCCGTTCGGATCAGCCGCTTGTAGAAGGCGTCGTAGCCGGCGATGTCGCTCGTGACCACCTTCAGCAGGTAGTCGACGTCGCCGCTCATGCGGTGGAACTCCTGCACCTCGGGCATCGTCGTCACCGCGGCCGCGAATTTCTTCAGCCAGCGCTCGTCGTGCTGGCCCGTGCGCACGCTGACGAACACGGTGACGCCGAGGCCGACCTTCTTGCGGTCGACGATGGCGACGCGCTTCTCGATGAAGCCTTCGTCCTCCAGACGCTTCACGCGCTTCCAGCACGGCGTCGTGGACAGGCCGATGCGCTCGCTCAAGGCCGCGATGGACAACGAACCGTCCTCCTGCAAGGCGGCCAGAATCGCGCGATCGAACCTGTCGAGTTCGTTCATACCTGAACTCACCTGGAAGCTGGAGAATTTTCATTCTACTCAGAGCGAAATTCCAGGTTGTTTTTGGAATGTCTTCGCCGCCCACGCGATGCAAACTTCTCGCCGAACGAGCTCCTCTTGCCCGCCATGGCGACCGACATCTATCTCGACAGCAATGCCACCAATCCCGTGCTGGCCTCGGCGGTGGACGCCGCCCGCCAGGCGATGGAACAGGACTTCGGCAATCCCAGCAGCACCCATCGCACAGGCCTGCGCGCGAAGGCGCTGCTCGAGGCGGTGCGGGCGAAGGCAGCGCGCGTGCTGGGCGCCGGCGACGGCCGGCTGATGTTCAACAGCGGCGCCACCGAAGGCATACACACCGCCGTGCTCTCCGCGCTGGTCGGGCTGCGCGATCGCCGCGCCAGCGGGCAACCCATCGCTCAGCGGCTGTTGTACGGCGCGACCGAGCACAAGGCGGTGCCCGAGAGCCTGGCGCACTGGAATCGCCTGCTCGGCCTCGATCTCGAGATCCTCGCGCTGCCGGTAGCCGCCGATGGCCGGCACGACCTAGCGCGCCTGCGCGCCCTCGCCCCGGATGCCGCGCTGGTGTGCACGATGGCCGCGAACAACGAGACCGGCGTGATCTCGGATCTCGCCGGAATCGAACGCGTGCTGAACGCAACGAACAGCCCCGCCTACTGGCTGGTCGACGGCGTGCAGGCACTCGGCAAGCTGCCGCTGGCCCTGGCGGCGACGCGCATCGACTACGCGCCCTTCTCCGGCCACAAGCTCTACGCGCCCAAGGGCATCGGCATGCTGTACGTGCGCGCCGGCGCGCCGTTCACCCCGCTGATGGTGGGCGGCGGCCAGGAGGCCGGCTGGCGCTCGGGCACCGAGAACATGGCCGGCGTGGCCGCGCTGGGAGCCGTGCTGGACGCGCTCGAAGACGGCACGCTGCGCACGCTGGACGAACTCGGCGCGATGCGCGACCAGTTGGCCGACGCGCTGCGCGCCGCGTTCCCGGGCCTGCAGTTCAACACCCCGTTTGCCCAGGCCTTGCCGACCACGCTCAACTTCTCGGTGCCGGACGTGGCCAGCGCCGAACTGCTGAGCCTGTTCGACGCCGTCGGGGTTCGCGTCAGTGCGGGCAGCGCCTGCTCGTCAGGCCGGCTGGCGCCCAGTCATGTCCTCGAGGCCATGCATCTGCCGGCCTGGCGCAGCGCTTCGGCGGTCCGCATGTCCTTCGGTCCGCTCGAGGATGCGGCGACGATCGCGTCCGCCTGTACCGCGATCGCGCAATGCGGCGCCCTGCTGGCGGCGCGGCCGTCGGTCCGGGCGCTGGCGATTGCCGACGCCGCAGCGCTCGAAGACTTCCTGAGCCTGCACCCGGACACCACGTTGATCGACGTGCGCGAAGCGCATGAACTCGCCCCCGCCGACGACGTGCAGATGGGCGGACGCAGCGCCCTCAACGTGCCGATGGCGCAGTTGAACGCACATGCCCGCGAGTGGCTGGATGCCCCGGAGGTTCCGCTGGTGTTCATCTGCCGCAGCGGCCAGCGTGCCTGCCAGGCCGCGGCATCGATGCGCGCGCAAGGCCACGAGCAGGCCTGGTACCTGGCAGGCGGGCTGGCGGAGCGACGCGGCGTGCCGATGCCGTGAAGCCCGCAGGATTCGCGACGATCTTGTTACTCCCCGCCGCGCTCTCGAATCCCTAGAGTTCGCTCCTGTCCAACAGGAGCAAGACATGAACAAGGCCTACACCGGCGGATGCGCCTGCGGTGCGATCCGTTTCGAGATTGCCGGCGAACCGCTGGTTTCGAACGAATGCCAATGCCGCGACTGCCAGCAGACGAGCGGCACCGGGCACGGGTCCTACCTGACCTTCCCGCGCCAAGGCGTGAAGCAGACCGGCGCGGCCACGCTTTGGAACATGGTGGGCGACAGCGGCAACGTCAAGACGCGCGCCTTCTGCCCCACATGCGGCTCGCCGGTGTACATGACGTTCGCCGCCATGCCGGACGTCTTCACGATCCACGCGGCCAGCCTCGACGACCCGAGCCGGTTCAAGCCGCAGATGGTGACGTACGGCGTGCGTGGCCATGTCTGGGACCACCTGGACCCCACCCTGCCGAAGTTCGAGAAGATGCCTCACGCATGAAGGGCCGCCGCGGCGCGGCAATGCTCGATGAACACGCGCAGTTTCGGCGGGACCTGCCGCCGGCTCGGGTAGTAGAAGTGAAAGCCGTCCAGCGTCGGCCAGCTGGCCTCGAGCACCGGCAGCAGCCGGCCGGCCGCGAGGTCGCGCGCCACCTGGCGCTCGAAGACGTAGGCGATGCCGATGCCGTCGAGCGCAGCGCGCGAGCCGCTCACGCTGTCGGAGACGGTCAACGGGCCGTCCACCTCCACCTCGATGCGCCGGCCGCGCCGCATCAGCTCCCATCGGTAGATCACGCCGCTGGCGGCGAGGCGATGGCGGATGCAGGCGTGATCCGCGAGCTCTTCGATGCGCTGCGGCAGCCCGTGCCGGCGGGCGTAGGCGGGCGATGCGACGAGACCGCAGCGCTCGCGCTCGGTCAGGCGCGCGGCCACCATGTCGCGCGCTATCGATTCGCCTAGCCGCAGGCCGGCATCGAACCCGTCGGCGACGATGTCGACGAAGCTGTCGTTCAGCGTCAGCTCCACGCGCACCGCCGGATAGGCGGACAGGAAACGCGGCAGCATCGGCCGCAACAGCGTCTCGTGCAGCACGAACGGTGCGTTGATGCGCAGCAGCCCGCTGGGCCCGCCCCGATGCGCATCGAGCGCGTGCGCAGCATCCGCGAGCTCGGCCACGGCCGGCGCCGCCCGGGCGAAGAACTCGGCGCCGGCCTCGGTGAGCCCGACGCTGCGCGTGGTGCGGTGCAGCAGCCGCACGCCCAGCCGCTCCTCGAGCAGCTTGACGGCCTGGCTGACCGCAGGCGGCGTCACGTCGAGCGCGGCCGCGGCGGCGGTGAAGCTGCGCCGCGTCGCGACTTCGACGAACGCGGCCATGCCATCGAGCTGGGTGAGTTTCATCGCCGGTCGATTATGAAGCAGCGCTTTTCACTTCACGAAGATTATGGGCGTTTATCTACGAGGCGCTTCCGCCTAATCTTCACCCCATCGACTCTGCAACCCCAGGAGAACGCCATGAGCAACACCGTCTATCACACCCTAGGCCGCAGCGGATTGCGCGTGAGCCGCCTGTCCTTCGGCGCGATGACCTTCGGCACCGAATGGGGCTGGGGCTCGGACAAGAACGCGTCGCAGCGCATGTTCGACACCTACCTCGATTCGGGCGGCAACTTCATCGACACGGCCGACGTCTACACCAACGGCACCAGCGAGCGCTGGGTCGGCGAGTTCGTGAAGGCGCGCCAGGCGCGCGACCGCGTCGTGCTCGCGAGCAAGTACACCTTCAACCTCGGCGATCGCAATCCGAACGGCGGCGGCAACGGGCGCAAGAACCTGCTGCGCGCCGTCGAGGGCTCGCTGCAGCGGCTGGGGACGGACTATCTCGATCTGTACTACGTGCATGCGTGGGACCAGCTCACGCCGGCCGACGAGGTGATGCGCACGATGGACGACCTGGTGCGCGCCGGCAAGGTGCGGCACGTGGGCCTCTCGGACGTGCCCGCGTGGTATGCGGCGCGCGCGCAGACGCTGGCCGACTGGCGCGGCTTCGAGCCGGTGTCGGCGCTGCAGCTGCAGTACTCGCTGGTGGAGCGCCAGATCGAGAACGAACACGTGCGCCTCGCGACCGAGCTGGGCATGGGCATCACGGTCTGGAGCCCGCTGGCCAGCGGCGTGCTGTCGGGCCGATACCGCGCAGGCGAGCGGCCCGAGGGCCGGCTGGCGGCGATGCAGGGCAACGGCAACCCGGCGTTCCAGCATCTCACCGAGCGCAACTTCGCCATCGTCGCCGCGCTCGAGCAGGTCGCGTCGGAGCTCGACAGGCCGATGGCGCAGGTCGCCCTGAACTGGGTCGCGAACCGCCCGGGCGTGGCGAGCGTGATCGTCGGCGCGAGCCGGCCCGAGCAGCTGGCCGTCAACCTGGGTGCGCTGGACTTCGAGATACCCGCCGAGCTGAACACGCGGCTCGAGCAGGCGAGCCGCCCGCCGTCGACGTTCCCGTACTACTTCTTCACCAACGCGATGCAGGGAATGATGTACGGCGGCGCGACCGTCGGCGACAAGCCGGCCGGCTACCGCTCGCCGGTGCTGGTCAGCGGCACGGGCAGCGGCGTCGACTGATGCGGCCGAAGCACGCCTCGTTGTCGATCTGGCGAGCACGTCAAGACAAGACAAGGCGGGCCGCGGACTTGCAAGCACTGGACGCAGGTTATCAACAAAGTTGCGCACCGGTTCGGTGGACAACCTCGAGTCAGGGACGGGAACATGGGCACGGCATTTGCCGCAGCGGCCGCAGACCCAGCCATCGTAGAGTTGGATGCCTCCCGCCGACGCCATGCCGCAGCCCATAGAAGACTACGCCCTGATCGGCGACGGCCGCACGGCCGCGCTCGTCGGGCGTGACGGTTCGATCGACTGGCTGTGCGTGCCGCGTTTCGACGCGCCGGCCTGCTTCGCCGCGATGCTGGGCGGCCCCGAGCACGGCCGCTGGCAGATCGTGCCGGAGGCGCCGGTCACGCGCACGCAGCGCCGCTACCGCGGACACACGCTGATCCTCGAGACCGACTTCGAGACCGCCGAGGGCGCCGTGCGGCTCGTCGACTGCATGCCGCTTGCGAACGACCGGCGCGACATCGTCCGCCGCGTCGAATGCCTGCGCGGCGAGGTCGCGCTGCGCATGGAGCTCGTGATCCGCTTCGACTACGGCCATGTCGTGCCCTGGGTGCGCAAGACCAACGGCAGCGTGCTCGCGACCGCCGGCCCCGACACGCTGGAGCTCCACGGCAGCGTGCCCACGCACGGCGAGCGGATGAAGACGGTGGCACGCTTCACGCTGCGCCAGGGCGAGCTCGCGAGCTTCGTGCTGAACTACCGCGCCTCGCACGAACCGGTGCTGCCGGCTTTGGATCCGCAAGCCGCCCTGCAGGCGACCGAACGCGCCTGGACCGAGTGGTCGGCGCGCTCGCGCTACGACGGCCGCGCGCGCGACGCGGTGATGCGCTCGCTGATCACGCTGAAGGCGCTGATCTACGAACCCACCGGCGGGATCGTCGCGGCGCCGACCACGTCGCTGCCCGAGCAGCTCGGCGGCGTGCGCAACTGGGACTACCGCTACTGCTGGCTGCGCGACGCGACCTTCACGTTGAACACGCTGCTGCTGGCCGGTTATACCGACGAGGCCGTCGCGTGGTGCAACTGGCTGCTGCGCGCGGTCGCCGGCAGCCCCAAGGACTTGCAGATGCTCTACGGCGTCGACGGCCTGCGGCGGCTCCCGGAAATGGAGCTCGGCTGGCTGCCCGGATACGACGGCGCCGCGCCGGTCCGCATCGGCAACGCCGCGAGCGAACAGTTCCAGCTCGACGTGTACGGCGAGGTGATGGACATGCTGCATCTCGCGCGCAGCGTCGGGCTGCAGCCCGAGCCGCATGTGTGGCAGATCCAGAAGGCGCTGGTGGCCTTCGTCGCATCGCACTGGCGCGAGCCGGACGAAGGCATCTGGGAGATCCGCGGCCCGCGCCGGCACTTCACGCATTCGAAGGTCATGGCCTGGGTGGCGGTCGACCGCGCGGTGAAGGCGGTCGAGCGCTTCGGGCTCAAGGGGCCGGTCGACGAATGGCGGCAACTGCGCGACGAGATCCACGCGCAGGTCTGCACGTCCGGCTTCGACGCGCGGCGCGGCTGCTTCGTGCAGCACTACGGCAGCACCGACCTCGATGCCAGCCTGCTGCTGATGCCGCTGGTCGGTTTCCTCCCGCCGGAAGATCCGCGCGTGCTGGCGACGATCGCGGCGATCGAGCGCGAGCTGGTCTTCGACGGCCTCGTGATCCGCTATCCGACCGCGCACGGCGTCGACGGGTTGCCGCCCGGCGAAGGCACCTTCCTGCCCTGCACGTTCTGGCTGGCCGACAGCCTCGCGATCACCGGCCGCGTGGCCGAGGCGCAGAGCGTGTTCGATCGGCTGATCGCCGTGTGCAACGACGTCGGCCTGCTGTCCGAGGAGTTCGACCCGCGCTCGCGCCGCATGATGGGCAACTTCCCGCAGGCGCTGACGCACATGGCGCTGGTCAACACCGCGCGACTGCTGTCCATGCCCGCGCACGCGCTGCCGCAGCGCTGCCGCCACGGCGATCGCCCGGCCACGGTGCGCGGCGACGAGCACCAGGCAACAGCCCCGGCGGGCGCCGGCCAGCAAGCCATCGGCTAGCGCCTTCGCAGTCCGCGACCGCCATCGTCAGCGCGCTCCGACATGGAGTCGCTGCGGAGGCTCACGAGCATCAGCGGCCGCGAAAGCTCGGCTCGCGCTTTTGCAGCATCGACGCGACGGCCTCGAGGTGGTCCTCGGTGTTGTGGCAGATCCCCTGGAACGCCGCGCAATGGTCGAGGAAGTCGCGCAGTTCCATGCGCTGCGCCGACTTCATCAGGCGTTTGCTCAAGCGCAGCGCCTGCGGCGGTTTGGCAGCGAAGCCGCGCGCCATCGCCTGGGCGCGTTCGAGCAGCGCGCTGCCGGCGACGACATCCAGAACGATGCCGAGTTCCTTGGCCTCGCCAGCCTCCAGAACGCGGCCGGAAAAAGTCAGCTCCGCGGCGCGCTGGTAGCCGATCAGCCGCTGCAGGAACCAGGCGCCGCCGTCGCCGGGGATGATCCCGACGTTGACGAAGCTCTCGGCCATCGTCGCGTTGGTCGACGCAAGACGGATGTCGCACATGCAGGCCAGGTCGAAGCCGGCGCCGATGGCGGGGCCGTTGATGGCCGCGATCGACGGCACGTCCAGCCGGTGCATCGCCAGCGGGATGCGCTGGATGCCCTCGCGATACTTCTTCTGAACCTCGTAGACGCTGCCGCCGAAGCTGCCCTCGCGATGCAGCATGTGCTTGACATTGCCGCCCGAGGAGAAGGCCCGGCCTGCGCCGGTGAGGATCAGCGCGGCGACCGACTCCTCCTGGTTGATCCACTCGCAGGTGCGCTCGATGTCGTCGATCAAGTGGGTGCCGGTGAGTTCGTTGCGCACGTCGTCGCGATTGAAGGTCAAGGTCGCGACGCGGTCCCGCACCTCGAGCAAGGCATCGGTGAGTTGGGGAGAGTCAGACATGAAGCGCTCCTGCTGGGGTGGTGGTCGCGGAAGGTGGGTCATCGTCGAGCAGGATGCGCGCGTCGAGAATGCCGATGCCCTGGGGATAAGCCAGCACCGGATTCAGGTCCAGCTCGGCGATCTCCGGGAAGGCGCCGCACAACGCCGACACGCCCAGCATCAGGCGGACCAGCGCGTCCTTGTCGACCGGCGGTGCCCCGCGAACGCCATCGAGGATCTTGCTGGCGCGGATCTCGGAGAGCATCGAACGCGCGTCTGCTTCGGTCAGCGGCAACGAGCGGAAGACCACGTCCTTGAGCACCTCGACGAGCACGCCGCCCAGCCCGAACATCAGCACCGGCCCGTAGCTCGGGTCGCGCACCACGCCGATGATGACTTCGACACCACCCTTGGGCGCCATCGGCGTGACCAGCACGCCGGCGACATCGGGGTCGCGACCGATGTGCTCGTGGGCGTAGCGCTTGCCGTTCTCCACGATCTCGGCGTAGGCCGCGCGCACGCCGGACGCGTCGGCCAGGTTCAGCTTGACCCCTCCGGCATCGGTCTTGTGGATGATGTCGCGCGAGACGACCTTCAGTGCCACCGGCACGCGCCCCAGGGTGTCGAAGGCCGCAACGGCTTCGTCCGGGTTCTTCGTCACGACAGCGCGCGCCAGCATCTCGACCCCGGCATCCTCCAGCGCGTCGCGCGCTTCGTGTTCAAGCACGACGCTGCAGTTTTCACGCCGACATGTCGTGATGATCTCCGCGAAGCGCTTGGCGCGGACCGGCCGTGCATCGAGGGCCGGCAGCGGTCGGCGGCGTGCTTCGCCGAACTCGGCCAATCCCTGCAGGCAGCGGACCGCCCGCTCGAGCGAGTCGTAGACCGGGATGCCGAGCTCACGGATGAGCGCCAGCGGCTTGGGCCGCAGGTCGGCGTACAGACTGCCGTACAAGCTGTGCACCAGCACCGGCTTGCCGTACTCCCCGTGCAATGTCGCGATGCGTCGTGACGTTTCCATCTCGGCTTCGGTGAGCGTGTGCGAGAAGCGCACCCCGTAGCCGCCGAAGAGGCCGGTGACCAGCAGCGCATCCACGCCCGGATCGGCCAGCAGGATGCGCGCGCACTCCGCGAACGCGGCCGGGTTGGAGTCGGTGCCGCCGGCGACGTCGACGGGATTGGCCAACGCGGCCGCAGGCGGCAGGATCGCCGCCAGCGCCTGCTTCGTCCAATCGGCCAGGGTCGCCAGCACCAGGCCGTGCTCGGTCAGCGCGTCGGCGGCGATCGTCGCGTGGCCGCCGCCGTCGGCGAGCACCGCCACGCGGCGTGCCGACATCGGCTCCAGCAGCGCGAGCGCTTCGGCCAGCGACAGGATCTCGTCGGACTTGCGCGCGAGGATCGCGCCGGCTTGCCGCAGCACGCCTTCGCTCACCGCATAGTCGCCGGCCAGCGCCCCCGTGTGCGACTGCGCCGAACTGCGGCCGGCACTGGTGCGCCCGGACTTGTAGAGGACGACCGGCTTCTCGCGCGCGACGCTGCGCAGCGACTCGAGGAAGCGGCGGCCGTCCTTCATGCCCTCGATGTACGCAATCACCACCTGGGTGTTGGCGTCGTCGCGCATGTACTCGAGGTACTCGTGGAAACGGATGTCCGACTCGTTGCCGATGCCGACGTAGGTCGACAGCCCGATCCGGCCGTTGGCCTGGGCCTCGGTGACCAGCGACAGCGCCATGTTGCCCGACTGCGAAAGCAGCCCGATGCCGCCGGCCTTCAGGTGCGAGAAGCCGACGATGTTGCTGTGCGCATGGGTGTTGAAGATGCCCGACGTGTTCGGGCCGATGATGCGCACGCCGTGCCGCCGCGCCGCCTCCAGCATGCGGGTCTGGAGCTCGACGCCTTCCGGCCCGGCCTCGGCGAAGCCGCCGGCCAGCACGTCCGCGCCCTTGACGCCCTAGGCGCCACATTGCGCTCTGACATCGGGCAGCGTCTTGGCCGGCGTGCA
>DATEFR010000044.1:0-3096 GCA_035280545.1 Burkholderiaceae bacterium
GCGAGCGCCAGCCCCGCCATGCCGCCGCCGACGATCGCGACGTCGACGACCTCGAGGCCATCGCCGCACGCGGAGGCCGGCACCCAGCGCCGCGCCGGCAGGGCCAGCCATTGCAGGTCCTGGCGCAGGCGGGCCTCGAGCGCCGCAAGACCGATGGGTGGGGCGGCGGTCATCGTTTGGCTTTCCGCCCGGCGGGGCGTCGGGTGAGGTGGGCGGAGGAGCGTTTGACCGCGGGGCCGTCGTCCAGCAGCCGTGCGTGGTCGGCCAGGTCGCGCTGCACGAAGCCGGGCAGCGCCTTCGCGACCTGCAGCAGCGCGTCGGCCAGCGCCTGCGCCGCCGCACTCAACGGCCGCGATTGCGGCGCGACGACGCCGAAGAAGAACGGGATGTCGGTGTCGATCGGGCGCACGACGAGGCCGGAGAGCGGAGCGCCCTGCGCGGTCAGCGGCTCCAGCACGGCCACGCCCAGGCCGGCCCGCACCAGCGCCTGCGCGCTGGTCGACGAGTTGGTCTCGATCAGCGCCGCGCGGCGATCGGGCGCAGCGCCAGCTCGCGCCAGCTCGGCATCGAGCCGATGGCGCAGGCGGAACGGGTTGCTCATCGTGACGATGCGCCGCTGCGCCAGCGCCGCCAGCGGCACGACGGCGTGCCGCGCGAGCGGATCGCGCTGCGGCAGCACCGCCACGCACGGCAGCTGCCCGATCCAGTGCACCTGCAGCCCGTGGTGCGCGAGCGGAAGGCTGCACGCACCCAGCTGCACCGCGCCGGTCAGCACCGCATGCAGCACCTGCTCCGGCGCGGCGGTACGCAACTGGATAGTCATCGGGCCGGTCTGCGCTTCGACGGCCTTCACGGCCTGCGGCAGCAGGCCGACGGCCAGCGCCGAGGTGGCGGCGAGCAGCAGCGGCTGCACCTCGCCGCGCGCGATCTCGGCGGCGCGCTCGTGGATATGCCGCAGGCCGGCCAGCGCGCGCTCGGCGTCCTCGTGCAGCAGGAAGGCTTGCGCGGTCGGCGCGACCCGCGGCCCGTGGCGCGTGAACAGCGCATAGCCGATCTCCGCCTCGAGCTCCTGCACCAGGCGCGTGATCGCCGGCTGCGAACGCGCCAGCAGGCGCGCCGCGCCGGTCACGCTCCCGGTCGACATCACGGCGGCGAAGGCTTCGAGCTGGCGAGGTTCCATGGCGGCATCATGCGAAATGCGGATGATGAGGCATGGAGTATGCAGATTGCAAATTCTTTGTGGTTGAATGCTTATCGACCCTGCCTGCTCGCCGCCGCCCGCTCCTTCATAACCCGAACGGAATGAAGCCAGTCGATTACTTCATTTGATCGACATGGCCATTCGCACCCACAATCAGCGCGGCGGCTTCGATAAGAAGTACGGGTAGGTCGTCCACACTCGGAGACCTTTTGGATATCAAGCCGCCCCGCAGCACGCCTTTGCCCGCCTTGCCTGGAGGCCGTTCGCTGGAGGCGCTGCGAGCCTGGTGGAAGATCGCGTTGCACCGCATCGCCGAGCGGCGCGACTCGCGGCAGCGCTACCGGGCCTTGTTCGAGTCGCTGGACGAGGGCTTCTGCGTCCTCGACGTGATCTTCGATGCCGCGGGGCAGCCCGTGGACTTCCGCATACTCGAAGTCAACCCTGCATTCGAGCGCCAGACCGGCCTGCACGATGCCGTGGGGCGCAGGATGCGCGAGATCGCGGCGGACTCGGAACAGCACTGGTTCGACACCTACGGCGCCGTGGCGAGCACGGGCCGGCCGGCGCGATTCGAGCGGCGCGCCCGCGCCTTGGGCCGCTGGTTCGACGTCTACGCCTTCCCGCTAGGCCGGCGCGGCGGCCATCGTGTCGGCGTGCTGTTCAACGACATCACGCAGCGCCGGCACGCCGATCAGGCGCTGCGCGCGAGCGAGGCGCGCAGCCGGCTGGCGCTGGATGTCGCGCAGCTGGGCACCTGGTCGTGGCGCGGAGCCGGCAACCTGCTGAGTGCCGATGCGCGCTTTCGCGAGCTGTGCGGCTTCGGCCCCGACGAGCCGCTGAGCGTCGACGGCGTGATGTCCCGCGTCCACGCGGACGACAGCGCCGCGGCCGATGCCGCGGTGCGCGAGGCGCTCGCGCCGTCGGGCGATGGGCGTTTCAGGGCCGAGATCCGCTACGTCCAGCCCGATGGCGAGCTGCGCTGGCTGGTGGCGCGCGGCATGACGGAATTCGTCTCGACCGTGGGCGGGCGGTGCCCGGCGCGCATGCTGGGCACGGTGATGGACGTGACCGCGCGCAAGCGCACCGAGCAGGAGCTGCTGTGCGCGCGCGACGAGCTGGAGCTGCGCGTGCGCGAGCGCACGGCCGAGCTCGCATGCGCCAACGCTGCGCTGCGCATCGAGATTGCCGACCGCGAAGCGGCCGGCGACCGCATCCGCCATCTGCTCGGCCGGCTCGTCGACGCGCAGGAGGAGGAGCGCCGCCGGTTGTCGCGCGAGCTGCACGACACCCTGGGCCAGAACCTCGCGGTGCTGACGCTGGGCCTGAAGGCGATGCGCGCGCAGCCGGGCTGGCCGCCCGAGTTGACGGAGCGGCTCAGCTACGTCGAGCAGGCCGCCGGCCGCCTCGAGGAAGACGTGGACCGCCTGTCCTACGAGCTGCGCCCGCTGGCGCTGGACAACATGGAGCTCGTCGAGGCGCTGCGCCAGTACGCCGACGAATGGTCCGCGGAGTGCGGCATCGCGGCCGACGTGCAGGTGCACGGCCTGCCATCCGGACGCCTGTCGGCCGCGGCCGAAGCCACGGTGTACCGGGTGGTGCAGGAGGCGTTCACCAACGCGCGCAAGCATGCGGCGGCGACGCATGTGAGCCTGATCGCGGAGCGGCGCGGCTCGCAGCTGCGGGTCATCGTGGAGGACGACGGCCGCGGCTTCGACGCCGCCACGGTGTCCGCCGCCGCAGACAACCGACGGCGGCTCGGGCTGCGCGGCATGGCCGAGCGCGCCGCGCTCGTGACCGGCTCGATCGAGATCGAGTCCGCGCCCGGCCACGGCACCGCGGTCTACCTGACGGTTCCGCTCGACGTGGGCGAACCGGCCGACACGACGATCACGCAT
>DATEFR010000045.1:0-11082 GCA_035280545.1 Burkholderiaceae bacterium
CGAGTCCAGCACGCGCAGGATCTCGTCGAAGTTGCGGCCCGTGGTCATCGGGTAGGTCAGCATCAGCTTGATCTTCTTGTCCGGGCCGATCACGAAGACCGAGCGCACGGTCGCGTTGGTCGCCGGCGTGCGGCTGTCCGATGGCTGCTCCTCGGCCGGCAGCATGTTGTAGAGCTTCGCGACCTTCAGGTCGTGGTCGCCGATCATCGGGTACTTGACCTTCGCGCCTTGCGTTTCCTCGATGTCGCGCGACCAGGCCTCGTGCTGGCCGACCGGGTCGACCGACAGGCCGATCAGCTTGGCGTTGCGCTTGGCGAACTCGGGCTCGATCTTGGCCATGTAGCCCAGCTCGGTGGTGCACACCGGGGTGAAGTCCTTCGGGTGCGAGAACAGGATCGCCCACTGGTCGCCGATCCAGTCGTGGAACTTGATCTTGCCTTGGGTGGTTTCCGCTTCGAAATCGGGAGCGGTGTCGTTGATGCGCAGGGACATGAGCTTCTCCTCGTCGTTCGAACCTGGGTCAACGAGTTTACGGCGCAGCTCATGTCCCCGAAACGGGGACTGGTTCGAATTTTTCCTGCGGACTTTATGGCGACGCCGGGGCCGCCGCCGGCGCCAGTTTCAGCAGCCGCTTCGCGTTCTCCTTCAGGATCAGCGGCCGGACCTCGGGCTTGAAGCCGGTCTCGTCGAAGTCCTTCAGCCAGCGGTCCGGGCTGATCAGCGGGAAGTCCGAGCCGAACAGCATGCGGTCCTTCAGCAGCGTGTTCGCGTACTGCACCAGCTGCGGCGGGAAGTACTTCGGGCTCCAGCCCGACAGGTCGATCCAGACATTGGGCTTGTGCATCGCCAGCGAGATCGCCTCGTCCTGCCACGGCCAGGACGGGTGGGCGAGGATGATCTCCATGTCGGGGAAGTCGATCGCGACGTCCTCCAGCAGCATCGGGTTCGAGTTCTGCAGTCGCAGCCCCCCGCCGCAGCGCATGCCGCTGCCGATGCCCGAGTGCCCGCTGTGGAACACCGCCGGCAGCTTGTGCTCGGCGATCACCTCGTAGATCGGCCAGGCCATGCGGTCGTACGGCTCGAAGCCCTGCACCGTCGGGTGGAACTTGAAGCCCTTGACGCCGTACTCCTCGATCAGCTTGCGCGCTTCGCGCGCGCCCATCTTGCCTTTGTGCGGGTCGATGCTGCCGAACGCGATCATGATGTCCGAGTTCGCCTGCGCCGCCTCGGCGATCTCCTCGTTCGGGATGCGGCGCCGGCCGAGCTGCGTCTCGGCGTCGACGGTGAACATCACGAAGCCGATCTTCTTGTCGCGGTAGTAGGCGAGGGACTCGGCCATCGTCGGCCGCTTGTTGGAGCGGAAGTACTTGTCGGCGGCGCGGTCGTACTCCTCGCCGTAGTTGTCGAACGGGTTCCAGCACGACACCTCGAGGTGCGTGTGGGTGTCGATCGCGATCAGGTCGGCATGGTTCATCGGGTCATCATCTCACTGGACTACTGGCAGGAAAAGCTGTCCGCGGTCTCGAGGCTGCCGCTGCCCTTGTAGCGCGCCACCTGCGGATACGGGCACAGCGGCCGGCTGCGAGTGGCCGACCACGAGGACGGCACATCCGCGTTGACTCCGGCGGCGTTGCCGGCGCCGCGCGCGTTCGCGGTCACGCTGGCCGGCGCCTGGCCTTGCTCGACCCAGGCGACCAGCGGCGTCAGCATGTCGAACTGGTCGGTTGCCGGGCCGGCCGAGCAGTGCGTCATGCCCGGCACGCGGAAGAAGCGCGCGAAGTTGCTCGCGTCGCCGCCGTTCGCGCTGCGCAGCGTTTCGTACCACGCGGTCGTGTCGTCGCTCGAGAAGATCGGGTCGCTGGTGCCGTGGTAGACCATCATCTTCGCGCCGCGGTTCTTCAGCGCCGCGAGGTTGCTCGGGCTCGGCGGCGTCATGAACGACAGCGCGCTCTCGGTGTAGGTCGCGTTGCTCGCCTGCACCTTCGCCAGCATCGTGTCCAGGCTGCCGGTCAACGCGAAGTTCGGGCCGTTGAAGGTGGCCGGGTCCTCCGGCGGCACCTGCCAGATCAGGCCGACCGCGCCGGAGTCCAACGCCGGCGGTGCGGTGAAGTTCCAGAACGCGGTGTTGCCGCCGCCGATGCCGACGTCGAACGGGAAGCTGGTGTAGATCTTCGTGCCGCTGCCGGTCGTGACGCCGGCGAAGCGCTTGGCGATCACGGTCTTCTGGTCGGCTGTCAGGCAGGTGCCGTCGCGCGCGCCGCTGCAGGTGGGCACATCGCGGTCCAGGTTGAACGCGGCCTGGCAGGCGGCGGTGTCCTGGATCAGCCCGTCGCTCGCGCCGTCCAGCGCATCGCATTTTGCGAGCACCGCGTTGGCGACCAGCGTGCGCTCGGCGGCCGTGTAGCCGGTCGACGGGTCGCCCGCGGTCGAGGCGACCGTCGCGTAGCCCTGGTAGGCGCCGATGTTCGCGATCGCCGCGAGCGGCAGCCGGAAGCCCGGGTCGCCGACCAGGAAGCCGTCGTACTGGTCGGCATAGCGCGCCGCGGCGACCATCGTGTGGCGCCCGCCGTTCGAGCAGCCGCCGAAGTACGAGCGGTCCGGGCCCTTGCCGTAGGCGGTCTGGATCACGCTCTTGGCCATGGGCGTGAGCTTCGCGACCGCCTGGTAGCCGTAGTCCAGCCGGGCCTGCGGGTCGATGCCGAAGAAGGGGCCCAGCGACGCGGCGTGGCCGGCATCCGAGCTGATCACCGCGAAGCCCATCGCGAGTGCGTTGGTCAGCCCCGGGCCGCCGTTGACCGATCCGGTCGCGGTGACGACGTTGCCATCGATGCCGCCGTTGGCCTGGTAGTAGAAGCGCCCGTTCCAGGCGTTCGGCAGCCGCATCTCGAAGCCGATCGCATAGGTGTTGCCGTCGACCGTGCTGGTGCGCGTGTACATCGAGCCCTTGACGAGGCAGTGCGCGGCGATCGGCGTGCCGGCCACGGTGAGCGTGCCGGCCGCGACCGCGGCAGCCGACGCAATGCTTGTGTTGGCAAATGAAATCTTGCTCGCGAGGTCGGTGCACGACTGCAGCGTCGCGCCGCTGGCCGCGCCGAGCTGCGGCAGCGAGTCGTCGTCATCGTTGCCGCCGCAGGCACTCAAGTGCAGCAGGGCTGCGGCAACGGTCACCACCAGGCTATGCCGGTTCTTGAAGATCACGTCCTGTCTCCTTCTTGGGGGCCGCCGTGGCGCCGCAGCGCGGCCTGATGATGCACCGTGAAGGTTGCGCCATGTAGTTAAATCTAATAACAATAAATCTCTGGCGAGTAGCGACTTTCCCTAAGATGTCGCAGGAAATCAGGGCTAACCCGTACTCTTTGTGCCGTCCAATTATTTAAGATCATGAACCAATTACAGATCGTTTCCCCGATGCCTTCCGCCCACCCAGCCGCCCCCGAGCTCCTGCGCGTCGAGCACGCCCGCGCGATCACCCACGTGCAGCTGCGGCGTCCGGCGAAGCGCAACGCGCTGAACGACGCGCTGATCGCGCAGCTGCGCCAGGTCTTCACGAGCCTGCCGGCCACGACCCGCGCGGTCGTGCTCAGCGGCGAGGGCGAGCATTTCTGCGCTGGACTGGACCTGTCGTCGCTGACCGAGCGCAGCGTCGTCGACGGCATCACCCATTCGCGCTCGTGGCACCACGCATTCGAGGAGATCCAGTTCGGCCGCGTGCCGGTGGTCGCGGTGCTGAAGGGCGCGGTCGTCGGCGGCGGGCTCGAGCTCGCGAGCGCGGCGCACATCCGTGTCGCCGAGGTCAGCACGTTCTATGCGCTGCCCGAGGGCCAGCGCGGGCTGTTCGTCGGCGGCGGCGGTTCGGCGCGCATCCCGCGACTGATCGGTGCCGCGCGCATGGCCGACATGATGCTGACCGGCCGGGTCTACGCAGCCGAGGAGGGCGCGCGGGTGGGCTTGTCGCAGTACGTCGTGCCCGAAGGCGCCGGGCTGAGCACCGCGTTCGAGCTGGCCGAGAAGATCGCGAGCAACGCGCCGCTGTCGAATTTCGCGGTGCTGCATGCGCTGCCGCGCATCGCCGAGATGGGGCAGGCCGAAGGGCTGTTCGCCGAATCGCTGATGGCCGCGATCGCGCAGGGCGACGACGGCGCGAAGACGCGCATGAAGGCGTTTCTCGAAGGCAAGGGCGGCAAGGTCAAGCGCGCGGACGGCAGTGCGGCGACCCAGCCCTCCAAGCCGTCCGCGAAACCGGTCAAGCCGGTCAAGCCGGCCAAGGCCAAGGCCGCCGCGAAGAAGGCGAAGGCGGCCGCCACTTCCACCTGATCATCCCGATCGCGACATGACCAATCCCGTGCGCTACCGCGCCGTGCCGCTGGGCGGCTCGCTGACCGCGCGCTTCGAGGCGCGCCCCGACGGCTCGACCTGGGTCCGCTCGACCGAGCCGCTGCAGCCGTATGCGCAGCGCCTGACCGACCGGCTGCTGCACTGGGCCGAGGCCGCGCCCGAGCGCACGCTGGTTGCCAAGCGCGTCAACGGCGGGGATTGGCGGCGCGTCAGCTATGCCGAGGCGCTGCGCGCCGCGCGCTCGATCGCGCAGGTGCTGTTGGATCGAGGCCTGAGCGTGGATCGGCCGGTCGCGATCCTTTCCGACAACGACATCGAACACCTGCTGCTCGGGCTGGGCGCGATGCTGGCCGGCGTGCCGTTCGCGCCCGTCTCGTCGGCGTATTCGCTGCTCTCGCAGGATCACGGCAAGCTGCGCCACATCCTCGGCGTGCTGACGCCGGGGCTGGTGTTCGCGTCCGACGGCGCCGCGTACGCGAAGGCGATCGCGGCGGTCGTGCCGGCCGACACGCCGGTCGTGCTGACCCGCGGCGAGATCGCCGGCCGCGCGACGCTGCGCTTCGACGAGCTGCTCGCGACACCGGCGACCCCGCAGGTCGACGCCGCGCATGCGCGGGTAGTCCCCGACACGATCGCGAAGTTCTTGTTCACGTCCGGCTCGACCAAGCTGCCCAAGGGCGTGATCAACACGCAGCGCATGCTGTGCAGCAACCAGCAGATGATCCGCCAGTGCTTCCCGCAACTGGCCGAGGAGCCGCCGGTGATGGTCGACTGGCTGCCGTGGAACCACACCTTCGGCGGCAACCACAACGTCGGCATCACGGTCTACAACGGCGGCACGCTGTACATCGACGAAGGCAAACCCACCCCCGCGCTGATCGCCGAAACCCTGCGCAACCTGCGCGAGATCGCACCGACGATCTACTTCAATGTGCCCAAGGGCTTCGAGGAGATTGCCAACGCGCTGGAGGTCGATGCGACCCTGCGCGAGACCTTCTTCAGCCGCGTGCGCATGTTCTTCTTCGCCGGCGCCGGGCTGTCGCAGCCGGTGTGGGACAAGCTGGACCACGTCGCGCAAGCGCACTGCGGCGAACGCATCCGGATGCTGACCGGCCTCGGGATGACCGAGACCGCGCCGTTCGCGATCTGCGCGAACGCGCACGATGTGAAGAGCGGCCACATCGGGCTGCCGGCGCCGGGCGTCGAGCTCAAGCTGGTGCCGCACGGCGACAAGGTCGAGGTCCGCTACCGCGGCCCGAACGTCACGCCCGGCTACTGGCGTGCGCCCGAGCAGACCGCCGAGTCGTTCGATGCCGAAGGCTTCTATGCGAGCGGCGATGCGGTCAAGCCCATGCACGACGAGGCGCCCGAGCACGGCTTCCGCTTCGACGGCCGCATCGCCGAGGACTTCAAGCTCGCGACCGGCACGTTCGTCTCGGTAGGCCCGCTGCGCGCGAAGATCATCACGCTGGGAGACCCGTGCGTGCAGGACGTCGTGGTCGCCGGGCTGAACCGCAACGAGATCGGCATCCTGATCTTTCCGCGGCTCGATGCGTGCCGCGCACTCGGCGAGGCGAAGACCCGCGAGTTCTTCCAGCGCCTGGTCGACGAGCTGTACGCGAGCGGCACCGGCAGCGCGACCCGCGTCGCGCGCGCGGTGGTGCTGACCGAGCCGCCCAACATCGACCGCGGCGAGGTCACCGACAAGGGCTCGATCAACCAGCGTGCGGTGCTGACGCACCGCGCGGCGATCGTCGAGGCGATGTATGACGCGCCGGATGCGGGCGTGATCCTTCCGAATCACCCCCACCCCCGTTCGGCCTGAGGTATCGAAGGCCTCTCCCACAGGGCACACGAATGAAGATCCAAGGACAACCCGCCCTCGTCACCGGCGGCGCCTCCGGCCTCGGCGCACAGACCGCGCGCGAGCTCGCGCGCCGCGGTGCCAAGGTCGCGGTTCTGGACCGCAACGCCGACGGCGCGCAGGCCGTCGCGAAGGAAATCGGCGGCATCGGCATCGGCTGCGACATCACCTCGCCCGACAGCGTGGTGGCCGCGCTGAAGATCGCCGCCGATGCGCACGGCCCGGCCCGCCTCGTGATGAACATCGCCGGCATCGGCACCGCCAAGCGCGTGATCGCCAAGGACGGCACGCCGATGCCGCTCGAGGACTTCAAGCGCGTGGTCGACATCAACCTGATCGGCACGTTCAACGTGATCCGCCTCGCGGTGGCCGAGACCGTCAAGCTCGAGCCGCTGGAGGACGGCGAGCGCGGCGTGATCGTCAACACCGCGTCGGTCGCCGCGTTCGACGGGCAGGTCGGGCAGGAGGCGTATGCCGCATCCAAGGGCGGGCTGGTCTCGCTGACCTTGCCGCTGGCGCGCGACCTCGCGCAGTTCGGGGTGCGCGTCTGCACGATCGCGCCGGGGCTGTTCCTGACGCCGCTGATGGCCGAGCTGCCGCAGGCGGTGCAGGAGTCGCTCGCCGCGAGCATCCCGTTCCCGAAGCGGCTGGGCAAGCCCGAGGAGTTCGCGCAGCTCGCGGCCTCCATCGTCGAGAACCCGTCGCTGAACGGCGAGGTGATCCGGCTCGACGGCGCGCTGCGCATGGCGCCGCGCTGACAATCGCAGGACCATGCCCCGCACCACGACCTACACCGTCGATGTGAACTTCGGCGACTGCGATCCGGCGGGGATCGTCTTCTTTCCGAACTTCTCGCGCTGGATGGACGCGGCCTCGCTGAGCTTCTTCGTGCAATGCGGCGTGCCGCCGTGGAACGAGCTCGTGAAGACGCGCGGCATCGTCGGCACGCCGCTGCTCGAGATCCACACGAAGTTCATCCAGTCGGCGACCTACGGCGAGACGCTGACCGTGACGACCTCGATCGCGGAGTGGCGCACGAAGGTGTTCGTGCAACTGCACCGCGTGACCCGCGCCCGCGCCGACGGCAGCGGCGACGACCTGATCTGCGAAGGCCGCGAGACCCGCACCTTCGTGCGCCGCGACGAGACCGAGCGGCTGCGTTCGATCCCGGTGCCCGAAGACATACGAGCCTTGTGTGAGTGATACGTGACTGACCGACGGAGACAACCGATGACCCCACGCCTTGCCATCCTTGCCGCCACGCTCGCGCTCGCCGCCGGCGCTGCACACGCCGACGTCAACATCGGCATCAGCCTGCCGCTGACCGGCCCGGCCTCGGGCCTGGGCATCCCGATGAAGAACTTCTTCGCGCTGTGGCCCGAGAAGATCGCCGGCGAGAAGGTCAACCTGATCATCCTCGACGACGCGACCGACCCGACCAAGGGTGTCGTCAACGCCAAGCGCTTCGTCTCCGAAGACAAGGTCGACATCATCGGCGGCTCGGCGGCGACGCCGGTGGCCGCGGCGATGGCCGATGTCGCGGCCGAGTCGCAGACCGTGCAGATCGCGTTCTCGCCGGTCGCGCTGCCGCCGGGCAAGGACGCCTGGACCTTCCGGCTGCCGCAGTCGACCGCGGTGATGGCGCACGCGATGGTCGAGCACATGAAGAAGCACGGCGTGAAGACGGTCGGCTTCCTCGGCTACACCGATGCGTACGGCGAGAGCTGGCTGAAGGACTTCAGCGCGGTGGCCGAGCCGGCCGGCATCAAGATCGTCGCGACCGAGCGCTTCGCCCGCTCCGACACCGGCGTGACCGCGCAGGCGCTGAAGCTCTCGAGCGCGAACCCGGACGCGGTGCTGATCGTCGCCTCCGGCAGCGGCGCGGCGATGCCCGAGATGGCCGTCGTCGAGCGCGGCTACAAGGGCAAGATCTACCAGACCCACGCGGCGGCGACGCGCGACCTGATGCGCATCGGCGGCAAGGCGGTCGAGGGCACGTATGTCGTCTCCGGCCCGGCGGTGATCGCCGAGCAGCTGCCCGACAGCCACCCTTCGAAGAAGCTCGCCATCGACTTCGTCACCAAGTACGAGAAGGCACAAGGCGCCGGCAACCGCAACCAGTTCGCCGGCCACGCCTACGACATGCTGGTCACGCTCGAGAAGGTGCTGCCCGGCGCGCTGAAGAAGGCCAAGCCCGGCACCAAGGAGTTCCGCGCCGCGATCAAGGAAGGCATGGAGACGATGGGCCGCACGGTGTTCGCGCACGGCGTAATGAATTGGACGCCGGCTGACCACTGGGGTTTCACCAATGAAACCGGCGTGATGCTGAAGGTCGTCAATGGGGATTGGAAGGTAGAGTAGCGGCCGCACCGGCGCAGCGCGTTGCCCTCACCCCTGCCCTCTCCCCAGTGGGGAGAGGGAGTTCGTTCCCTCTCCTAGGGCCACAAAAGGCCCCTTCGTGGCCCTGGGAGAGGGCTAGGGTGAGGGCGCGCGCAGCACCCGATCGCCAATCAGCTCGAACAAGAATCCCATGGACTTTTCGATCGCCAGCATCCTGACGCTGGATGGCGTCACGAACGGCGCCATCTACGTGCTGCTCGGCCTTGCGACCGTGCTCGTGTTCGCGGTCACCCGGGTCATCTTCATCCCGCAGGGCGAGTTCGTCGCGTATGGCGCGCTGACGCTCGCGCTGCTGCAGTTGGGCAAGGTGCCGGGCACGGCCTACCTGCTGCTCGCGATGGCCGCGATCTCGGTGGTGCTCGATGCGGCGAACGCGCTGCGGCTGGCCACGCCGGCGCCGCGCATCGCCCGCGACGCGCTGAAGACGCTCGCCGTGCCGGTGCTGGTCTTCATCGTCACGCTGTGGGCCGCGCCGCTGAAGCTGCCGCTGTTCGCGCAGAGCCTGCTGACCTTGGCGATCGTCACGCCGCTCGGCCCGCTGGTCTACCGGCTCGCGTACCAGCGGCTCGCCGACGCGACCGTGCTGGTGCTCCTGATCGTCTCGGTCGGCGTGCACTTCGCGCTGACCGGGCTGGGCCTCGTGTTCTTCGGCGCCGAGGGCTTCCGCAACCCGAGCTTCTGGGACGACCGCTTCAGCCTGGGTCCGGTCACGCTGGCCGGCCAGACCGTCATCATCTTCCTCAGCGCCGCGGCGATGATCGTCGCGCTGTACCTGTTCTTCGAGCGCAGCCTGCGCGGCAAGGCGCTGCGCGCGACCGCGGTGAACCGGCTCGGCGCGCGGCTGATGGGCATTTCGACCAGCGGCGCCGGGCGCCTGAGCTTCGGCCTCGCGGCGTTCATGGGCGCGTTGTCCGGCCTGCTGATCGGGCCGGCGACGACGATGTTCTACGACTCGGGGTTCCTGATCGGGCTCAAGGGCTTCGTCGCGGCGATCTTCGGCGGGCTCGCGAGCTACCCGGCCGCGGCGGTCGGCGCGCTGTTCGTCGGGCTGCTCGAGAGTTTCGGCTCGTTCTACGCAAGCGCGTTCAAGGAGGTCATCGTCTTCACGCTGATCATTCCGGTGCTGCTGTGGCGCTCGTTCCAGCATGGGCACGACGATGAAGAGGAGGCGAACTGATGCGCCTCCGTCGTTTCGTATTGGTCGCGTTCGCGGTCCTGCTCGCGCTGCTGCCGCAGCTGCCGGTGCCCGAGTTCTGGATCACGCAGGCCAACTACATCGGGCTGTACACGCTGGTCGTGATCGGCCTGGTGCTCTTGACCGGCATCGCCGGGCTCACGTCGTTCGGCCAGGCCGCGTTCGTCGGCGTCGGGGCGTACACGGCCGCGTACCTGACCGTGACCTATGCGGTCTCGCCGTGGATCACGGTCTGGATCGGCCTGGCGTTCACGTTCATCGGCGCGCTGGTGCTGGGCTGGATCACGCTGCGCATGTCGGGCCACTACCTGCCGCTCGCGACCATCGCCTGGGGCCTGAGCCTGTACTACCTGCTCGGCAACCTCGACTTCCTCGGCAAGTACGATGGCCTGCTCGGCATCCCGGCGATCAACTTCTTCGGCATCGCGCTGAACACCGGGCGCAGCTTCTTCTATCTGCTGTGGGCGCTGGTCGTGCTCGCGGCGATCGCCGTCACGCACCTGCTCGATTCGCGCACCGGCCGCGCGCTGCGCGCGGTCAAGGGCGGCTCGACGATGGCCGAGGCGATGGGCGTCAACACGTTCCGCATCAAGGTCACCGCGTTCGTGATCGCGGCGCTGCTCGCGAGCATCTCGGGCTGGTTGTTCGCGCACTTCCAGCGCACCGTGAACCCGTCGCCGTTCGGGCTGAAGATGGGCATCGAGTACTTGTTCATGGCGGTGCTCGGCGGCGTCGGCCACGTCTGGGGCGCGCTGGCCGGCGCCGGCGTCGTCAAGGTCCTCGAGGATCAGCTGCAGGTCTGGCTGCCGCGTCTGCTCGGCAGCAGCGGCAACTACGAGATCATCGTGTTCGGCCTGCTGCTCGTGCTGGTGCTGCAGTACGCGCGCGACGGCATCTGGGCGTTCGTCGAGTCGCGCCTGCCGCGCGTGAACCGCGTGGTCGACTGGGCCGGCGCACCGGCGCTGCCGCACCGGACCAAGCCGCCGCACGGCGAGGTCGTGCTCGACGTCGCGAAGGCGCGCAAGCAGTTCGGCGGGCTGGTCGCGGTCAACGACGTCAGCTTCCAGGTGCGCGCCGGCGAGATCCTCGGGCTGATCGGCCCGAACGGTGCCGGCAAGTCCACCACGTTCAACCTCGTGACCGGCGTGCTGCCGACGACGAGCGGGCAGGTCACCTTGCGCGGCGAGCGCATCGACGGGCTGCCGTCGCGCACGATCGCCAGCCGCGGCGTCTCGCGCACCTTCCAGCACGTGAAGATGATCGCCGGCATGACGGTGCTCGAGAACGT
>DATEFR010000046.1:0-3361 GCA_035280545.1 Burkholderiaceae bacterium
CCTCGCGCTGGTCGTGGTCACGCTCGCGGCGATGGTGCTCGAGGGCGCCGGCGCCGAGTGGTCGGCGATCTACATGCGCGACGTGTTCGGTGCCGGGCACTTCGCCGCCGGCGCGGCGGTCGCCACCGGCGCGGCGACGCAGGCGGCGACGCGCTTCTTCGCCGATGGGTTCGTCGAGCGCTACAGCCCGGTCGGCGTCGCGCGCGTGCTGCTGGCGATCTTGGGCCTAGGCGCCGGCATGGTGCTGCTCGCGCCGACCGCGGCGGCCGCATTCGCCGGCTTTGCGCTGATGGGCGTGGGCACCAGCGTGATCTTTCCGCTGGCGATGTCGGCGGCGGCGCAGCGCACCGACCGCAGTGCGGCGGTCAACGTCGCGTCGCTGGCGCAGACCTCGTTCGTCGTGTTCCTGCTCGGGCCGCCGCTGCTGGGCTTCATCGCGCAGCACTGGGGCATCCGCTGGTCGTTCGGGATCGGGCTGCCGCTGGTCGCGTTGAGCCTGGCGATGGCCGGCGTGCTGCAGTCGGCCGGCGCGCGGGCGGTGCCGGCGGGCGGGGCGGTGCGGGCGGAGCGCTGAACGCAAAGCGTAAAGCGTATCAAGCGCGGCCGGCCGGGCGTTGAAGTTGCGCCGGCCGCAACCACATGGGAGCGACCGCCGCCCTGCCGGCACCCCGCGGCGCCTCCCCGCGACCGCTCCCGTCGATGAGTCCGTTCGTTCTGTTGTCCGCGCTGCTGCACTTCTATGTCGGCTGGCGGATCGTGCCGGCGCTCGTGCCGGCCGCCGGCATCGCGTTCTCCGTCCTGTTGATCGCCTCGGCGCTGCTGATGCCGATGACCTTGCTGGCCCGCCGGGTGCAGCGCCAGCCGCTGGCCGATCGCCTGGCCTGGGCCGGCTCGCTCGCGATGGGGCTGTTCTCGTCGCTGTTCGTGCTGACGCTGCTGCGCGACGTCGTGCTGCTGGTGCTGACGCTCGCGGCCCTCGTGATGCCGCTCGCGTGGCTGCCCGGCTTCGAGCGCGACAGCGCGCTCGCGGTGCCGCTGCTGGGCCTGCTCGCCACCGCGATCGGCTACTGGAACGCGCGCCGCACCGCGGCGGTCGTCGAGGTGGATGTGCCGATCGCCGGGCTGCCGGCGGCGCTGCACGGCTTCACGATTGCGCAGATCAGCGACATCCACGTCGGCCCGACGATCAAGGGGCAGTACCTGCGCCGCATCGTCGCCGCGGTGAATCGTTTGCGTGCGGACATGGTCGCGGTCACCGGCGACCTGGTCGACGGGTCGGTGCCCGAGCTCGCGTCGCACGTCGCGCCGCTGGCCGAACTGGCGTCGCGCCACGGCACGTATTTCGTGACCGGCAACCACGAGTACTACTCGGGCGCCGACGGCTGGGTCGTCGAGCTGCGGCGCATCGGCCTGAACGTGCTGATGAACGAGCACGTGGTCGTGCGGCACGAGGGGGCGGAGATGGTCGTCGCCGGCGTCACCGACTACAGCGCGCATCATTTCGACCCGGCGCAGCGCAGCGACCCGCAGGCCGCGATCGCCGGGGCGCCCAGCGGTGTCGGCGCGCGCGTGCTGCTCGCGCACCAGCCGCGCAGCGCCGACGCGGCCGAACGTGCCGGGTTCGATCTGCAGCTCTCGGGCCACACGCACGGCGGCCAGTTCTGGCCGTGGAACCTGTTCGTGCCGCTCCAGCAGCCGTTCACCGCCGGATTGAACCGATTGCGCCGGCTCTGGGTCTACACGAGCCGCGGCACGGGTTACTGGGGACCGCCGAAGCGCTTCGGTGCGCCGTCCGAGATCACCCGGCTGCGGCTGGTGGCGGGCTGAGTCCCGGCGACCTCCCCACCGTACAATCCGCAAGTTTTGCCGGGGCATTTCCCCGGCGTTCCGCACTGTTAAATCGAGGGCCTGCCCGTGTTCTTCATCTCCGACGCTTTTGCGCAAGCCGCGCCCGCTGCCGCGGAATCCCCGTTCGGCGGCCTGACCGGCATGCTGCCGATCGTGCTGATGTTCGTCGTGCTGTACTTCGTGATGATCCGGCCGCAGATGAAACGCCAGAAGGAGCACAAGTCGATGATCGACGCGCTGGCGAAGGGCGACGAGGTCGTCACCACGGGCGGCATGCTGGGCAAGGTCACGAAGATGGGCGAGAGCTACCTGTCGCTGGAAATCGCCAATGGCGTCGAGATCCAGGTGCAGCGCGGCGCTGTCGTGCAGGTGCTGCCCAAGGGCACCGTCAAGTGACCCTCTGACCGCGCATCACCGTTCGCCCTGAGCTTGTCGAAGGGTCCGTGGTGCGCAAAGAGGGCTTCGACAAGCTCAGCCCGAACGGGTGGATGAATCCGGACCGGCGGGCAAAACACGAGAAGCGCGTGAACCACACGAGAAGCGCATGAACCGATACCCCGCCTGGAAATACGCGATCATCGCGATCGCCTTGCTGATCGGCCTGATCTACACGCTGCCGAACTTCTTCGGCGAGGCGCCCGCGGTGCAGGTCAGCAGCGGCAAAGCGACGCTGAAGCTCGATGCCGCGCTCGCGCCCAAGGTCGAGGGCATCCTGACCCAGGCCGGGCTGAAGGCCGACTTCGTGCAGTTCGACGGCAACTCGGTCAAGGCGCGCTTTGGCGACCTCGACGCGCAGCGCAAGGCCAAGGACGCGATCGGCGCCGCGCTGAACCCCGACCCGAACGACCCGAGCTACATCGTCGCGCTGAACCTGCTGTCGCGCTCGCCGCAGTGGCTGACCAAACTGCATGCGCTGCCGATGTTCCTGGGGCTGGACCTGCGCGGCGGCGTCTACTTCCTGATGCAGGTCGACATGAAGTCGGCGCTGACCAAGAAGGCCGAGGCGCTGACCGGCGACATCCGCACGCTGCTGCGCGACAAGAACCTGCGCCATGCCGGCATCACGCGCGACGCGAACAACGTCGAGATCCGCTTCCGCGACCGCGACACGCTGACCGCGGCGCGCAACCTGCTGGCCGACCAGCTCCCCGACCTGCTGTGGGTCGACAGCCAGGACGGCAGCGACTTCAAGCTCAGCGGCAGCATGAAGCCCGAGGCGATGAAGCGCGTGCAGGACAGCGCGATCACGCAGAACATCACGACGCTGCACAACCGGGTCAACGAGCTGGGCGTGGCCGAGCCGGTGATCCAGCAGCAGGGGCCGGACCGTGTCGTCGTGCAGCTGCCCGGCGTGCAGGACACGGCACGCGCGAAGGACATCATCGGCCGCACCGCGACGCTCGAGCTGCGCATGGTCGACGACAGCGCCGAGGCCGCGGCCGGCGCCGCGGGCACCGGGCCGGTGCCGTTCGGCACCGAGCGCTATGTCGAGCGCAGCGGGGCGCCGCTGGTC
>DATEFR010000047.1:0-6125 GCA_035280545.1 Burkholderiaceae bacterium
GAACGACGCGCCGCCGAGCCGACGCGTCAATACCTCCCGATAGATGACCGTCGCGACAAGTGCCCGCCGGGGATCCTTGTCGTGCCACTCCTGCGCCTCCTGAGCGTAGACGAACGGGTCACCACTGGCCAACGCTGCTTCGCGTGCCTTAGCTTCCCAAGCCTGGTACTGCGGACCATCTGGAAGGGACCGGAGCGGTCCGTTCGGTCCTTCCTGCCAAAGTCGAAACCACGCGCCATGTACCCCAGCCAGTGACGCCTCTCGCAGCAAGGCATGACGTCGCTCAACGTCTTCCCACTGGCCAGGCTTGAGGTCGCCGCACGCGCTTGCATCGAACGGCTCTGAAGGGCGCCCTGGGAGCCAACTGTCCGTCCTGGCGGACTCGGACAGCGCGTGTGCCATCGCGCAGTCGTGCGCGAGTTCGTATGCCTTGAATCGCACGCGAGAATCCTTGCTCATCGCGGCCATCTCGAACTCGAATGCTTTGGACTCCGGCGCGGGCTTTGCCCACGTCGAGATGCCGGATCGAGGCAACAAGGTAGACCTCCCCGGCGCCTGAGTTTGGCTTGCCGCCTCGTGAGAGAAAGCAACGCGCGAGGGCAGCGCACCATTGCTCACCGGCTTGAGGGCCGGCTCGACATCTGTTTGGAAATACGCGAAGCCACCGACGACTAAGACGACGATAACCAAGCTCACTGAAATGAACTTCCAATGGATTTGCCGCCTTCGCCTGATAGTGAGGATTGCCATCACGGCCTCCTTTCACTGCAAGCGGTGGGATTGAATTCCGGCAATCCCCGGGCAACATGCACATCGCGCATCCGAATGGATGCGTTGCTGTTCACTCAGCATCGTTCTTCTCCCTGATGTCAGGATGCTTTGTGAAGCAGTATGTCTGATCGGTAGGTCACTCCTATCCCCCCAAGGGTGCCCAGACGCTCGCCGACAAACGCGTTCGGCGCGTCACGCATCGCTGCACTGGCCAACTCGAGCGCTTCGTCTGCGAATCTCTAGCCCACGACGCTAGTCGGGCGTCACCGGCACTAGCCTCTCGGACGGCGGCACGCCGTTCTCGGAGTTCAGCTCAATCGCCACCTGCGTGCAGACCGCACGGCACAACGCCGCGACCCGCTCGCTGCGCAGCGAATAGACCATCTGCGTGCCTTCGCGGCGCTTGCTGAGCACGCCGCTGCGGTACAGCGTCGCGAGGTGCTGCGACATGTTGGGCTGGGTCGTGTCTATCTCTTCGAGCAGTTGCGAGACGGTGCGCTCGTGCTGGCAGACGGCGCTGATGATCTTCAGGCGGATCGGCGTCGACAGCACCGAGAACAGCTCGGCGACCGCATCGAACACCTTGTCCTGCGCGCGGTTGTCGGGCGAGCGCGGCGCGGCGGCCTTCTTGGTGGCGGCGGACGATGATGATGATGGTGCAGATGGCGATGTCATGGCGGTCATCGATGACGGTCAGGCCTGCTCGAACCCCGGGTCACCCTGCACGCCGACCAGCTTGGGCGTGTAGCCGGTGCGCGCGGCGACGCGGCCGCCGGGCTGCGACCTCAGCCAGTCCTCGACCACGTCCCACACCGGCCGGGTGCCCGGTGCGTGGCGCGCTTCCTCGGCGACCGGCGCCCAGCCGGCGACCTTGTAGCGCTTGTCGGCTTCCAGCGGCTTGCCGTTCAGCCGCAGCTCGGCGATGCGCTCGCCGATCTTCGCGTTCGGCGTGCAGGCATAGGTCAGCCCACCGACGCGCACCATGTCGCCGCCCTGCTGGTAGTACGGGTCGGGGTTGAACAGGTTGTCGGCCACATCCTCGAGCACGGTCTTGATCGTCGCGCCGCTCATTTCGGTGACGGTCGCGTACGGGTAGGTGATCGCCAACTGGTCCATCAGCCGCTCGCGCGTGATCACGTCGCCGGGCAGCAGCGAGGTGCCCCAGCGGAACCCCGGCGAGAACGCGATCTCGGCGCCTTGGACCTGCAGCAGCGCGTCGCAGATCAGCTGGTCCCACGAGCCGTTGAAGTTGCCGCGCCGGTACAGCAGGCCGTCGGTGACCGCGAGCTTCTCGGCGAGCCGGGCCTCGAACGGCGCACGCAGTTTCGCGATCAGCGCGGCCATCGCCGGGTCGGGGGCGAGCACGTCGGCGAACACCGGCACCAGGCGGTAGCGGTAGTCGGCGACGCGGCCGTCCTTCACGGCGAAGTCCATCACGCCGAGGAACTTGCCGTGGCTGCCGGCGTTCGTGACCAGCGTCGTGCCGCCCGCGTTCGCGACCGGCACCGCAAGCGGCACGCCGTCGTGCGTGTGGCCGCCGAAGATCGCATCGATGCCGCGCACGCGGCTGGCCATCTTCAGGTCCACGTCCATGCCGTTGTGGGAGAGCACGACGACCACCTGCGCACCCTTGCCGCGTGCCTCGTCGACCATCTTCTGCAGGTTCTCGTCCTGGATGCCGAAGCTCCAGTCGGCGACGAAGTAGCGCGGGTTCGCGATCGGCGTGTACGGAAACGCCTGGCCGATGATCGCGCACGGCACGCCGTTGACCTCGCGGAGCAGGTAGGGCGCGAACACGGGGTCGCCGAAGTCGACGGTCTTGACGTTCTGCGCGACGAACTCGATGCGGCCCTTCAGGTCACGGTCGACCAGCTGCCGCACACGCTCCATGCCGTAGGTGAATTCCCAGTGGCCGGTCATCACGTCGATTCCAAGCAGCTTGCCGGCCTCGACCATGTCCTGCCCGCGGGTCCACAGCGACGTGGCCGAGCCCTGCCAGGTGTCGCCGCCGTCGAGCAGCAGCGCGCCGGGCCGGCTGGCGCGCAGCCGCTGCACCAGCGTCGCGAGGTGCGCAAAACCGCCGACCTTGCCATAGCGCCGCGCCGCGGTATCGAAGTCCAGCCCGGTCAGCGCGTGCGCGGCGCGCGTGCCGGGTTGCACGCCCGCGGCCACGAGCAGCCGCTCGCCGACCAGATGCGGCAGCTTCCCGCGCATCGCGCCGGCGCCGATGTTGACGCTGGGCTCGCGAAAGCGGATCGGCAGCAGTTGCGCATGGCAGTCGGTCATGTGCAGGAACGAGACGTTGCCGAAGCGCGGCAGCTCGTACAGCGCCTCCTGCGCGGTCTGCGCATCGGCCTCGGCGTGGCGGGCCAGTGCCATGCCGGCTGTCGACGCGGCGCCGAGGATCTGGACGAACTCGCGGCGGCTCAGGCTCATCGGCCCTCACCCCAGCCCTCTCCCGCAAGCGGGAGAGGGAGCAAGACAATTCCCTCTCCCTGCGGGAGAGGGTTAGGGTGAGGGCCAGCGAGCATCTCGGTGCAGCCCGCTCACTGATTCACCGGCGACTTCGGATCGAGCAGCAACGCCATCAGGTTCTTGAGCTGCGTCTCGTCCAGCAGTTGGTGGTGGCCGAAGCGCGGCATGCCGGAGCAGGCGTTGGTCGCTTTCGCGTTCCACAGCTTGCCCCAGGTGTATTCGACGATGGGCCGGGCGGCCGGCGCGGCCGGGTCGGCCACGCCGCGCAGCTTGCCGTACTGGTACAGGCTCGGGCCTATCGTGCCGTACGAGATCTCGGCCTTGGTGATCTGGTGGCAGTTGTAGCAATTGCCGCCGTTGGCCGACGGCGCGGCGGACGCATCGCTCCAGGTCATGCCGCGGCCGTTCTGCGCGAGCGCCTCGCCGGCCTTCCAGTCGCCGATGAACTGGCCGTCGCTGGGCAGCTTGATCGTCTTCGCGTTGGCCGCCTCGATCGCGGCACGGGTCGCGTCGGGCAGCGGTGCCCCCAGCGCCTTCGAGCACGCGGCGTCGGCTTCGTCCTGCTGCAGGCGATCGACCTTCGCGATGCCCTGGTCGCGGAACGAGCGCTGCATCATCTGCCGGGTCGCGGCGTCGTAGTCGGTCGCCGGCATCGACGCGGCGCAGCCGGCGATCGCCACGACCGTCACGGCCGCAGCACCGGCCGCCAGCCCACGGGTCTTCGTCATCCTGATCGTCATCGTTCGTCGCTCCGTGCTGCTCAGCGCTTGATCGACGGCGCGACCGATGCCGCGCCCTTCGCGTTGACGCCCATGTAGACGCCCAGCGCGATCGTCACGTCCGAGGCGAAGCCCGGGTACGGGAAGCGCTGCTGCCGGTAGCAGTCGTTGAGCCGGCGCTGCATGCTCCACAGCTCGCCGCTGCTGACGCGGTACGCCGGCCAGGCCGCGAAGCCGACGCCGTCGCCGGGGTTCTTCGTCAGCTCCGGCAGCTCCTGCAAGCGGATGCGCTTGCCCGCCTCGCCGTGGCACGACGCGCAGGCGAAGTCGTGCGAACCGGCGCGGTAGAAGAACGCGCGCTTGCCGAGCTCATACATCGTGCGCTCCTCGGCATGGCCTTGCGGCAGGTTGAACTTCAGGCCGGCCGATTCGGACGAGACATACGCGACCAGCGCCTCGACATTGGCCTGCTCGCCCTTGCCGAACGGCGTCGCCGCGGTCTCGGCCGCGCTGATGCCTTGCAGCGTCTCGCCGCAGCTCAGCAGGCGCGACTCGAGGTCCTGCACGCGGCCGGTGTCGGCGAAGTAGCGCGGCAGCTCGACGAACGCGCCCTTCACGACACCCGGGCCCTTGCCGAGGTCGCAGCGTTCCAGCGAGGCGTTCTTCGGGCCGCGCCGGGTCTTCCACAACGCTTCGCCCTTCGCGACGAACAGCTCGGCGGGGTTGCCGTCGGCCAGCATCGCGCGGTACTCGGCGATGCCGTCGGCCGACGATTTGATCGGCGCCGGCTGCTGCTGCGCCCAGGCGGCGGCCAGGCTCAGCGCCAGGGCGATCCCCCCGACCGCCGCACCGGTCCGTTGCGAGATGCGTGTCATCGTGCCTCCTCCTCGTGTCGTGCTCGTGTCGTGCTCAGGGCGCGGCTCAGGTGACGACGGCTTCGTCGGTGCGCGTGTCGCCGCGGTTGTCGACCCACGTGATGGCGATCTTGTCGCCGGCCTTCGCGCCCTTGACGATGAACTGCAGGAACGGGTTCTTCGCGACCGCGGGGCCCCACTGAGCGCTCAGCACGTCCTTGCCGTTGAGCTTCGCGGTGACCTGCTGGATGTGCCAGGCCGGGATGGTCTTGCCGGCGGCGTCCTTGCGCTGGCCGGTTTCCATCTCGTGGGCCATCAGCACGCGCACGGTCGTCTTGTTGTCGGCGCCTGCCTGGGCGCGAATCCGCATCGGGTCTGCCATGTTCGTACTCCTCGCCTCAACCGCCACAGCCACCGAGCGTGACCTTCACTTCCTTCTTCGCGTAGAGCACGCGGCCGTCGTTCATCAGTGCGATCGCATAGACATCGGACGACTGGCCCATCTTCACGCGGGTCGAGAAGTTGGCCTCGATCATCTCGTTGACATCGAACACCGCCGACAGCACCGACGGGTTCTTCTCGACCAGCAGCGCGATGCGCTTGACGCCGGGCAGCGCGGTCGAGGCGCCGACCGGCACGACCGCGCCGTTCTCGGCGATGTCGGGCGCGGTGAGCGTCACATCGGCGCTGGCAACCGGCGCGCCCACGCCGAGTGCCTTCAGCGCATCGCCCATCGCCTTCGCGTCGAACGCGGCCTGGTTGTAGCCGGGCGACTGCGCGCGTGCGACGCCGGGCAGCACGCCGGCGCCGAGCAGCAGCAGCGCGACCTTGGCGGAACCGGCCAGGGCTGCGCGGCGCGTCGGCCTGTTCGTGGGAGTGGTCGCGGGCATCTGTGGGTTCTCCTCGGTGCACATGGACTGGCGTTGTTAGGGTCGACTTCGCTCGGCGCTGCCGGCCGCCTCGGCGATCCAGCGCGCGATCGTACGCGCGTCGAACTCGGCGATGGTCTGTGGTGGCATCGTCACCGCGCCCCAGACGCCGCTGCCGCCGGCGCGGATCTTCTGCGTGAGGTAGCCGACCGCGTCGCCCCTCGCGGCGTATTTCTTCGCGATCTCGCGGAACCCCGGGCCGACGATGCGGCGCTCGATGTCGTGGCAAGCGCTGCAGGTGTTGCGCTCGAGCAGCGCGGTCGGTGCGGCGGCGGATTCTGCGGTCGACGCCGGCACCGAGGCGGGGGCAGCCGGCGCCACGGTCTGCGCGCCGCGCTGCGGCCCGACGAGGCGGTTCTGGTCCGCGAGGTTGCCGT